>JAHISY010000099.1 GCA_018817365.1 Patescibacteria group bacterium
CATCTTTGAGTTTGTAGTACGGAAATTTCGCTGTCATAAGACGAGTACGAGCCAAAGCCAAAGAAACACGCGAAGTATCAACCGTAATCCACCGCCTGCCCCACTGTTCGGAAACAAAAGCAGTCGTGCCAGATCCGCAAGTCGGGTCAAGAACAATGTCGCCAGGGTCAGTGGTCATAAGGAGACAACGTTGAACAATATTCTCTCCCGTCTCAACAACATATCTTTTATTTGTGGAGAACGAAGCCTTTTCCCATGAGTGATCTATCTCTGTAAAAGGAAAATCGTCAAAATAAGCTATGTATCTTAAAGTATCGCCTTGTGGCAATAATCTTTTTTTTACGGCAAGATTTTGCATTCCTTCTTTTGTTGTTTTCCAACTTCTTTGCCCACCAGTTAATGGTGGTTTGTAAAGCTTTCCTTCAAACTCAAAATTAAATACAGCTGAAGAATTAAAGCCAGCAGGGGCAAGCTTGTAAGATGTAAATACTTTTGAACCTACTGACATAGTTTCTGGATTATTAATTTCTTCTTTGGTAAGTCGTCGTCTTTCGCCAGTTAATAATTCAACATGTGACCATGTACCGCCAAAGTTCGGGTTGATATTTTCATATAGTTTTCTAAATTTTAATTTTTCCTTATTTTTTGCGTAATAAATTAAATAGTCGTTTACTGAACCCAAATGTTCCGGGTTCATCACGGTTATCTTTCTCCGAAAGTTTATTATCGCAATACAATTCTCACTCCCAAACACCTCATCCATCACGCATCTAACCAAATGTACATTTTCATCTGAAATCTGTACAAAACAGCTTCCGCTTTCGGTCAGCAATTCGCGAGCGGTAATTAAACGATCTCGTAAATAAGAAAGATAAGAGTGGATGCCGAGTTCCCAAGTATCTCGAAAGGCTTTCACTTGTTCCGGCTGGCGGATGAAGTCTGTCAGCTTATTATCTTTCACATCGCGTTTGCGTGTGGACACTTGCCAGTTTGAGCCGAACTTAATCCCGTAAGGGGGATCAATATAAATCGTCTGCACACGCCCACGCATGCCTTCTTTTTCCAGCAAACTATTCATTACAAGTAGCGAATCACCGAGAATCATTCGGTTTTGCCAGTTGTCCTCGTGCTTATAAAAATCCACAGCCTTGCCAAATTGCTCCGCCGCCGTTTCACCAAAAAGCATCATTTGCGGATTTTCTTCCGCGCCTAATTTCAATCGAGCGATAATGGCTTCGGGCGAAATCTTTTCCTGCACATAGATCGGCACGGTTGGCACAGCCAGCTCCGCCCCTTGCTCTTTTTTCCCAGCCCAATTCAGTTGAGGATTTGTTTCCGTTTCAGGATTATATTTGCCGACCCACGATAATTGCGGATCAAACGATGGATCGTAGTCGTATTTTTTCTTGATCGGCTGTTTGTCTCGTGCCGAGAGTTTGACTGATTCTTCCTGCGTCGGAATACGCACACGTTTACTTTCGTGCTTGTACGATTTGACCGGCGCAGCCGTAGTCGGATGAGTGATTTTTTTTCTTGGCATGAGCAAAATTTAGCTTAAATTTAAGAATCTTGATTGTATTGTTTTTCAGTGATCTCAAGGAGTTTTGGTGAGGATTCTTTCTCTTTCCAATCTACCGCTAAGTAGATTTCTTTTGTTTGTCCGCTTTCTTGATAGAGTTTTATTTTTAATTTAGTTTCACATAAATTTATCTTACTAAAAGAATCTGGCGTATATTTAAAGCTTTTCTCGGGATCCTTATCTAAAGCGAATGCAAATAATGTTGCTTGGTCACTAGGAAAATAATTGAAGATATCCAATCCGACAAGTTGGTCAGGGTGAATATCGCGGGTAGCTGGTCCCTGCTCGTAAATTTGACCATGCGTCCACCAAAGAGGCGTAGCGAAAAAATCTCTTTCACTATTATCTTTGATTTCTTCTAAAGATGCCTCTACACCAACTGCCTTAAATTTACCTTCATTTTTAATGATGATTCGACCGACATGGATACTGCTATTACCTGAAGTCTGCTTGATCGGGTCAGGGTTAACTACTGGAACTAATTTACTTTTTATCCACCATTGAGATATTCTGGGCATGGAAAATGCCACAACAACCGCCAAAAATGTAATTAATGGTGCAATAGCTGTCCATGGTTCAGCGGGCTTGGCGAGAGTTTGCGAGATTTGAGTCAGCAGAGCTGTGTAGTCAGGCATTTTTAATTACTTTAATCTCTTGAAATTTTGCTTATTCACAATCGACCGTCCAAGCTTCTTCTCCAGCTCCTTACGGGCATTTCCGGCAATGCGTCCGCCGGAAGCGGCGTCCCGCTTCAATTTCGGCACTCCTTTGGAATCTTCCGTGCGGTGAATTTCAGTCGTTGATTTTTCTCCCAGCATATTAAAAATCAGTTCAAAATCGTCCATGTGATCGCGCAGATTTTCCCGCTTGATACCCTTTAGTTTTTTGTACTGGCTTGGTGTCACGCCAAAAGTCGCTTTGGAAATTTCCGCAGTCAAAATTTCATAATCCTTTTGCTCCTGAGCTCCTCGCTTTTGCCACTCATCCGTCAGCTCTTCACGAATGGCAATGCCCCGCATCCGTTTTTCAATCCAATCATCAGGATAACCTTTGAGCTTGTAGAGCATCCGCGTCCTTTTGGTAGCCAGCTCAGGATTTTCGATTTCCTGCACGCGCTCGTAGCCGACTTTTGCCAACCAGCGTTTAAACGGTTCAGCTTTGGACGAAGGGATGGATTGAATAAGGCGGAAAATACCCTCTGTATTCCAACAGTACATTTTTTGTCTACCGCCTGTCGTTTCCATCTCCAGCAAAAGGGGTGGTACAAACTGTACCCCTCCTTGATTGATCAATTTTGCCAATTCCTGATCCCGCTGTTTCATTCGCTTGAAGTATTGTGCCGGATCGGCTGAATCAGTCAAAGACTCAATTACATCGTTAATTACAAACCACCATTCATTTTGAAACAGTGTTTTGCGAACTTGTTTGCCTTTAAATAAGGCGATTTTAGTGGTTTCCATATTACTTGAGAATTAAATTATCAAAACCATTTTGCATTCCCGCTCGAATCAAGTTTTGCGTTTCGTGAATATCTTGCACTTCCAGAATTGCCCATTTTCCGTATTTGCCAAAGTTATTAACCGCTGGCACCCAAAGATCACGAGTAGTTTTCACTTTCATCTTTTTCTTATCATCTTTTTTACCAGTCACTTCAATCAGTAAATTGAGCTTCGTTTTGTCCGGCATTTCCAGCACGGCGATGAAGTCCGGCAGATAGTTGTGCGCTATGCCTTGGTGCTCGTAAGGAATAGTGAAGCCCATGTTTTGATTTTTCACATACGCCAAAACTTCCGGCATTTGTTCCAGTTTTTTAGCCACACCCTGTTCCCATTCTTCCGTATCGGCGACGACATAATTGAGATGACTTTTAACAGTTTCCCGAACTTCTTTGGTCGTCAAAAAATCAACATAGCGAGTTGAGCCAAGTGTGTCGTAAGGCGCGAGAATTGGCAGAAGTTGTTTGTCCTTTTGTTGTTCAATATTTTCAGAAACGATGGCTTGTTGGATTTTCGTTAGCGCTCCGGAAAAAATTTCTCCTTGGCTAAGGTAACCGATAACCATTCTGTCTTTAAGCACAACATATTTTTTGACATATTCTTCGGCAATTTTTTGCAGCTGAGGGAAAAGCCAGTATTTTTCCACTCCTTCCGCATCAGTGTAATAACGCTTCAGAAGTGCGCTGCTTAATCTCATAATCATTTCACCTTCGCGACGCTCTTTGATTCTCTCTAATGTCTCCAATGTTTCTTCACCGATTACGCCACCAAGCGTGACTTCGGTCGGTTCATTTTCAATAATTGTTTTTGACTCTTCGCTAAATTTTGCGGCAAGTTTTGTCTCGTTAAGTTCATAGCGATAACCTTCAACCCGCGGAAAAGTAATTTCATATTGATCACGATCCGGTAGCGCGTAAACGCGATGAACGACCTTGGGTGGAGTTGGAGGCGTATTGCCACTAACTTTCAAAAAACTAAACGGCACACCATAAACTTCGGCATATTCTGCTGGCAATAAACCAGTAGATTTATCAACATCATAATCAACTCGACGCAATGCGCGACCGACAACCTGCTCACAAAGTAGCTGTGTGGAAAAAGCGCGAATACCGAGAACGTGGGTGACCGTGTTCACATCCCAGCCCTCTGTAAGCATCGAAACCGAAACTACGCATTTGATATTTTCGCCGAGCATCCCGGGTTTACCAACCGTGTTCATTACCTCTCGAAGTAATTCTTCATCAGTTGGTTCTTCGCGACCTCGAAATCGTTTTCTATATTCTTTGTGAAAATCTTCAATTTCGGCGGCAAATATTTTTTTAAAGTTGGCATCAATTTTTTCTCCGCTTTCTATTTGTCGGCTGTCGATGATGAGTGTATTTGGACGATCGTAAAAGTGAACCCCATCTTCATTGCGAAAAACTTCTAAATTCCCTTTCTCTATTTTTAGCTTTCCGCTCGCTGTCGGTTTTTCATAACCCGCAATCCAACGATAGACGAGTTCAGAAACTGCCGTATTATTACAGACAACAATCATCACTGGAGGCATCACGCCTTGATTATTCTTTTGCTCCTCTAAATATCGTTTGTAATATTTTTGTTCGTAATTACCATAAAGCGATTCTAAAGCTTCCTGTAATTTGGTCGGCAGAACATTCGCATCTAAATAATCTTTACCTCCTGTTTTTAATCCTTTTTTTGGTAAGTCATCAGAAACATGCAGCCAGAGATTGCGAAACTCGGGAATATCATCTTTTGACACAGTGTCGGATTCGACCGGAAGTCTGGGAATTTTTACAACTCCACATTCCAAAGCATCCAACAGTGAGAAATCATAAATAACCCAAGGAAACATGGTGCCTTCTTGGTAACCAGATCCGCTTAGAAAATATGGCGTTGCCGAAAGATCAATAATGGCATTTATGGAAATCTTTTTCGACAAAGCCTCGAGACCAGAAAGCCATACTCGAGCTGCCTTATTGTTTTCATCGGCTTCCTTTCTCTCCTCGCCAGTAAGTTTTTCATCAGTTGGTTTTTCTCGGTAGCAATGATGCGCTTCATCATTGATAACTAAAATACGAGGTCTTTTGAGAATACTTTTGAAAGCGCGCTTTACCATTGCGCTTGGACTTTCTTTTACTGCCTCATCTTTTAATAATCCTGTCGCTTTCATAACAGAACCAACATGGAATCGTGGATTCTGTCGTTGCGCAAGCTGATGGAAGTTAGTGATAAAAACATTTGCGTGCTGAAGTAATTCAAAATCCTGATGCGAAACAACATCGCGCTCACGGTAATAATTTTTGGTATGGTTTGGCTGTAAAACATTTAATCTGTCACGGATAGTGATACCAGGCGTAATAATAGCAAAAGTGTCGGTAAATCTAGTGTCGTGAGGATAGCGAACTTTGTTGAGTGTGTTGTAAGCGATAATCATCGCCATTACTACGGTTTTCCCTGAACCAGTAGCCATCTTGAATGCTAATCGGTAAAGTCCGGGATTTGCATCTGTAGCCGCTTTTTTTAGCTCAGTAATAATCCAGCTTTCTCCCGACCTTTCTGCTACCTCATTCACATACATCAAAGTTTCCATCGCTTCGATTTGGCAGAAAAATAACTTGTTATCCCTAGTCTCGTCTTGCCAATAAGAAAGGAGATCGCGTGAAGTTTTGGTAATTCCCGTGTAACCACTTTCGCGCCATTGTTTTATCTTTGCTCGGACTTTATTGATAAATTCATTTTCCTTTTGAAGTTCAGCACCAAAAGCACCTTCTGAAGTATTAAATTCCATCTGTTTTTGTTTCGTCTTTGCGCGAGGAACAGGAATGTAAAAACTGCTTGGACGGCGGCTTTCAATAATTTCATCTTCTGCTAAGCCGCGTTCATCAGCTTTAAAGTGGCGAGCGGGCTCTAAATACGGAGAGTTTAAAATTGGTGATTCCATTTTGATTGAAATTTATTCAAAAAATTTCCTCGATTTTATCCCAAAAAAACCTCACTCGCTAAACAAACTATTGTCTGAACCATAATCCATCGGATTAAAGGATGACCATAATACTCGCCATCAAGCTAATCCCGCTCGCCCTCCGAAGCTTGGAGTCCGCCGCGACGGACGAAAAGCGAAGGATGGGTAATCAAGAAAATCAAGATTCAAGACAATTCGAAAATCCGTGCTGCAGTAGTTTCAAATTCCACCCTCCACCCTCCAACTTCCAATGTCCAATCTCCAACATCCAAATCTTGGGGACCGGACTGTCGGGCGGATTTGAACCACCGACGTACGAAAGCCAGTCCCTCGCTTTCCACCCTCCACCCTCCACTTTCCAAATGGTTTGGGGAGATTTGAGACTCGAATTTCAGCAGGCGGGTGTTAGCAAGACTCCACCCTCCACTTTCCAACATCCAATATCCAAAACTTGGTGGCCGGGGGCGGATTTGAACCACCGACGCAGGGATTTTCAATCCCTCGCTCTACCCCTGAGCTACCCGGCCGAAATCAATTATCAATTTGCAATGTACAATTGCCAATGAATTTCGTCAATTTTAGCTTGTCGCGGTAATTTTGAAAATCAAATTTCTAACAACTATTAGCTGAAAGCGCGATTTCGAAATCGCGCCTGCCAACTCCCAACTCCTAAAATCGGCGCGGTGGTCGTCCGCCGCCGTTTCCGCGCGGACCACTCGAATGCGCCGGTCGCGGCGCGCGCTCGATAACAGTCCCATCGGGCATTATTCGCGTGAGATTGATCCGACCCATTTGATCAACTTCCACGACTTTCACACGAATGTGGTCGCCAATCTTCACTGCATCTTCCACTTTTTCGATCCGATGAGGAGCGAGCGCGGAAATGTGAACCATCCCGTCTTTGCCGGGGAGAATCTCGACGAATGCTCCGAAATCCATGATCCGCACCACCTTCCCATCGAACTCATCCCCTGCCTTCGGAACGTAAACAATCCGCTCGACCCACTCTTTCGCTTTTTTGCCGCTCTCTTGATCCGGAGCGGTGATCACGACCATCCCGTCGTCTTCGATGTCAATCTCCACCCCGCATTCCGCCGTAATTTTTTGAATCATCTCGCCGCCTTTGCCGATTACTTCTCGAATTTTATCGGGATCGATTTTCACGGAAATAATCAGCGGCGCGTATTCCGAGAGTTCCTTCCGTGCTTCCGGAATCGCGGCAAGTATCGCCGCGCAAATTTCCGCGCAGCCTTTCTGACCTCGTTCGAGAGCTTCCGCGAGAATCTTGTGAGAAATTCCTTTTACTTTAATATCCATTTGGAGCGCGGTGATTCCTTTTTCGGTGCGCGCAATTTTGAAATCCATGTCGCCGGCAAAGTCCTCGAGACCTTGGATGTCGGAGAGGATTTTGTAGTTTTGGAATTTTCCCTCGGAATCTTTGTCCGTCACCATGCCCATCGCGATCGCGGAAACGGGACGGGCAATCGGCACGCCGGCATCCATCAGCGCCAGCGTCGAACCGCAAACCGATCCCATCGAACTCGAACCGTTACAGGAAAGAGTTTCCGAGACGACGCGGAGAGTGTAAGGAAATTTATCTTTCGGGGGTAAAACCGGCAACAACGCCCGCTCCGCGAGATCTCCGTGACCGATTTCCCGCCGCCCCGGTCCGAAGCGCCGACGGCTCTCGCCGACTGAAAACGGAGGGAAGTTGTATTCGTGAATGTAAAAACGCTTGTAATCCCGATCCATCGTGTCGACAATCTGCGCCTTCCCCGGACCGCCGAGCGTAGCGATCGTGAGAACCTGCGTCTCGCCGCGGTTGAAAAGTCCCGAACCGTGAACACGCGGCAGCACGCCGACCTCCGCGGAAAGCGCGCGAACTTCGTCGAGCTTCCTCCCGTCAATCCGCAAATCTTTTTCAAGAACATTTTTCCGCAGATTTTTTTCGAATTTCTCGTTGAGAATTTCTTTCAATTCCCGCTTATTAAACTTTTCCGCTTCAATTTCTTTCGCAAGCGCGGCGAAAACTTTTTCTTCGAGCGCGTGAATCACGGTTTTAATCTCGTTTTTCGTTTTTCCGGAAATCGTGTCAATGTCCGCCGGTGAAATTATTTTTTCAATCGCGGCAACCGCTTCCTTATTTTTTTCCGTGACGGAAATTTCGATCGGCTGCGGCTTCACTTTCTTTTGCAATTCGAGCTGCAACTCACAGATTTTTTTGATTTCCGAATGAGCTAATTCCAAAGCCTCCAACATTTTTTCATCGGAAATCTCGTTCGCGCCCGCCTCGACCATCGTGATCGCTTCCGCAGTGCCGGCGACAGTGAGAATAAGATCGCCCTCTTCTTCTTCCGAATAAGTCGGATTCACGATTAATTTTTCATCTTGTAAACCGATGCGAACCGCCCCAATCGGTCCCGCGAACGGCGCGCCGGAAACCATGAGCGCCGCCGAAGCGGCATTGATCGCGGTGGCGACAGGATCGACTTCGAGATCGGCGGAGAGGACGGTGGCGATAATTTGAACGTCGTTCGTCGTGCCTTTCGGAAAAAGCGGACGAATCGGTCGGTCGATCATCCGCGAGCGAAGCACCGCCGCGTCGCTCGGTCGCCCCTCGCGTTTGATGAATCGACTTCCTTTGATTTTGCCCGCCGCGTAATATTTTTCTTCGTAATCGCACGACAGCGGAAAAAAATCGCAGCCTTCGCGCGGTTCGGCAATCACCACGGTCGCGAGAATCACCGTTTTGCCAAGCGAAACAACCGCGCTGCCGGTAGCCTGCTTCGCGAGTTTGCCAGTTTCAAGCGTGAGCTTGCGGGAGGCAATTTCTCCCTCAACTTTGATGGGTTCCATAGAGAATGGGGTTAAAAGCTTGCCCTCACGAAAGTGGGGGCTTGTCCTCGCGAATACGAGGACCCCTCCGGAACCGAAAGCGAGTGGCGAAAAATTCGCAGCTCGAATTTCGATTTCGGAGCGCGAGAATTTTAGCATAAAAATTAATTTGACAAGCCCTCTCAAACTAAATACAATTTTACCCTTTTTAATTTAACCCCCTCCAACCATGTCCGAAACATCTCCAAAAGGTAATCGCGAGGATCCATCCAGCTTATTAGCAAGAGCGGTTTCAATAGTAGAAGATTTTGAAAAACAAAAAGGTGTCTCTCCGACTCCCGACATGTTGGCGAAATATACAGGAGTTCCTCGTCGAGAAATTACGAACATCCTCGCAAATGGATTTAATAAAACTTTAGCAGAAAAAAACTTGCCTCCAGTCCAAAATATTGTTGCTCCGCGAGGCGATTAATCCGCAACTTCAACTTCGTTGGCGAACTCTCCAGCCTGCGGGTAAACTCCTCGCATGAGCGTTCCGCTGAAAAATCCCGCGGAAATCGAAATCATCCGCCGAGCCTGCCGAATCCAATCGGAAATTTTGAATGCGGTTTGCAGCGCGGTCGCAATCGGAGTTTCGACTGGCGAACTGGATGAGCTGGCCGAAAAACTTTGCCGCGCGAGAAATGTGCGACCGGCCTTCAAAAATTATCACGGCTTCCCCGCTGCGATTTGCGCGAGCGTGAATGACGAGGTGGTTCACAGCATTCCGTCGGCGAAGAAAATTCTAAAAAACGGCGATATCATCGCGATTGATTTCGGAGTGGTTTTGGACGGATGGAATGCCGACTCGTGCCGCACGGTCGGGGTGGGAGAAATTTCGGCGGAGGCGAAAAATTTGATGGAGCGGACAAAAGAAAGTTTGTATCGCGGAATCGAAAAAGCGGTGGCGGGAAATTCGACGGGCGACATCGGTCACGCGATCGAAAGTTTCGTGAAACAATTCGGCTACTCGCCGGTACGAGAAACAGTCGGTCACGGAATTGGACGAAAACTCCACGAAGATCCGGAAGTGCCGAATTGGGGGAAGGCGGGCAGCGGCGTGAAACTGGCGGAAGGAATGGTGATCTGCATCGAACCGATCGTGAACGCGGGCGGCGCGGAGATTCTCACGGAAAAAGACAAGTGGACAACGCGAACAATGGACGGAAATTTGTCGGCGCACTTCGAGCATCAAATTTTGATTCGCGAGGGAGCGGCGGAGATTTTGACTCCGTGGGACGAGTTGGTTGATAGTTTGTAGTTGGAGGTTGGTGGGATTGAACTAAAGCTTTGAGCTTTATTCTTTTTTCTTAATCCTTTATTCTCTCTCTGTGAACCTTATTAAAACTCAAGACTTCGCCCTTCGACAG
>JAHISY010000100.1 GCA_018817365.1 Patescibacteria group bacterium
TCTTTTCCCTCTTTTTAAAGAGGGAAGGCGAAGCACTCGCGTGAAAAACAGTTAACCTGCCACCTAGGTGGCAGGTTAACTCCACTCCGGCAGAGACGGAGATTTGATTGAGGTGAAGCAGGGATTTGGGAAATTGAAAGCGGAAGCAGAGACGGAGATTTAAACAGCGAAGTCCAGCCATTCAAGATTTCAAGATTCCATGATTTATGTTTTACGATTGTTCTATGTTCCATGTTTCGTGTTTCGTGTAAAATAGTTTCCGATGCAAATTCTACCAACCTGGGATCTCTTCATAATTGTTTTTTTCGCGATAATTCTCGCGTATTCTTTCATCGTCGGTCGAAATTCCACTTTGAAAATAATCATCGCGACCTACATCGCGATCCTCACCGCCGATGGGTTCGGGAATATTTTGGATCGCTTCGTCCTCTCGGACGCGCGGCTACTCGAGACTCCCACCGCGCTCGGACCGGAGAGTCTCGTGATTTTCAAGATTTTATTTTTCGTACTCGTAATTCTCCTCATCACCGTCCGCGGCAGTTTCTTCGTGGCGATGGACCGTGAACGAAGTTTGATTTTGAATCTCGCCACCACCGGCGCGTTCGGATTTCTTTCAGCCGGACTGATTATTTCGACAATCCTCGTTTACATTTCCGGCGGAGTTTTCGTGGGCAATGCGACGAGCGCAATCGGCGTGGACATCACCGCCGACAGCCTCCTCGCGAAAATGATGACGGAAAATTACAATATTTGGTTCTCTCTTCCCGCAATTGCGTTTTTGGTAATGAGCTTCGTCGGCGGGGAAAAAGATGAAGTCGAAATTGTCGAACCGTGATGCATTTTTTTGGAAAAATAATTCGCGGGAGAGGTGCGGGCAGGCAGTTGAATTTTCCCACTTTTAATTTTGAGATCCCCGAGAACCTGCCTGCCGGCGGGCAAGGTTTCAAACTCGCGGAAGGAGTACACGTTGCTCGAATTTCGTGGGATCTGAAAACTTTCCCCGCAATTTTATTTTTCGGTCGGCGAGAAACTTTCGACGACAAAAAAGCTCTCGAGGTTCACATTCTCGACGAGAAAATCTTGGAAGCTCCTGAATCCGCAAAAGTCGAAGTTCTCAAAAAAATCCGAGACGTGCGAAAATTCGCGAGCAAGGAAGAATTAAAAAAACAGATTGCGGCAGACTGCCAAAAAGCGCGCGAGATTTTGGGAGTAAAATAGATGTAAATTTTCAATTTTCAATTTCTAAACAATTTTCAATTCACAAATTTTTCAAATTTAAAATTGTTTGAAAAATTATGAAATTTAAAAATTAGAAATTGTTTGAAAATTAAAAATTAGAAATTGAAAATTATCTCTTGCTTACCTTCTTTCGAAAAATCGTCTCCCCGACCAACCCTCTCCGCCTCGCGTGGCATTTTTTGTGGGATTTTGCTGCCACGATTTTTTACCGCTTCCCGAGTCGAGAAATCACGGTCATCGGCGTGACCGGCACGAATGGCAAAACCACGACCGCAAATTTGATTGCTAAAATTCTCGAAGCGAACGGCGAACGCGTCGCGCTGGCGACGACGATTAATTTTCAAATCGCGGAAAAAAAATGGGACAACCTCACAAAAATGACCTCGCTCGGTCGCGGCGGCGCGCAAAAATTTTTGCGGCAAGCAGTGGACGCCGGCTGCAACTACGCCGTGCTGGAAATTTCCTCGCACGCGCTCATTCAACATCGCGTGTGGGGAGTGAATTTCAATGCGGCGATTCTCACGAATATTACGCACGATCATCTCGATTTCCACGGCAGTCTCGAAGATTACATCGCGGCGAAAGAGTTGCTTTTTTGGCAGCTCGCGAAGAATCGCGAGAGCGGCGAGAAGATTGCGATCCTGCCGGCGGAGGATGCGAATGTCGAACATTTTTTGCGGATTCCGGAAATCGGAATAATTACTTTCGGCTTTAAAAAAGGAGATTTAAAAGCGGAAAACTTGCGAATACGAGAGCATTCGCAGAAATTCGAGGTGATCGGAATGGAAGAAAAATTCGAGATTGAAACAAAACTGCTCGGTAATTTTAACGTGGCGAATATTCTCGCCGCGGTCGCGCTTGCGCTCGCGCTGAAAATTCGACCGAGCGTGATTCGAAAAGTTTTTAGAAAACTCAAACCGCTGCCGGGTCGGCTGGAACCGATCGAAGCGAAACAGCCATTTCGAGTGATTGTCGATTTCGCGCATACTCCCGATGCGCTCGAAAAATTGTTGCGGACTTTCCGCGCCGTGACGGAGGGACGGGTGTGGCTTGTTTTCGGCGCGACCGGCGAGCGCGACCGCGCGAAACGACCGATCATGGGAGCGATCGCGAGCCGCCTCGCAGATGAAATCGTGCTGACTTCAGATGATCCATTCGATGAAAATGCTGAGAAAATAATTTTTGAGGTGCGCGAGGGAATTCCACGAAAAGAGGGCGAGGGATTTTTGAGTGAAGTCGATCGAAAAAAAGCGATTCGTTTCGCGCTCGAAAACGCGCAAAAAAACGACACTGTTCTGATCACGGGAAAGGGTTGCGAGCAATTTCAGGTCGTGGGAAATCGAAAAATTCCGTGGGATGACCGGCAGATTGCGAGGAAGATTTTGGAAAAGCGATTCACAAAATTACCTCATAAAAAACGGTAAAAGCGCGGTCGAAAGCAACGCCAGCACCACGATGATCACGAAGATTTTTTGGGTGAATTTCTTTTTCATGCGAGAATATTTTTAACAATCGAATCTCCCATCTCAGCAGTGGAAACTTTTTGCTCGCCGGCAGAACCGGTGAAAATGTCCGCGGTTCGCAGACCGTTTTCGAGAGTTTTGAGAATCGCATTTTCAATCGCAGAAGTTGCATCTCCCTCCTCGAAACTCATCTCAAGCATCATCCCCACACATCGAATTTGCGCGATGGGATTCGCGATTCCTTTTCCGGCAATATTGGGAGCCGAACCGCCCATCGGTTCGAAAAGTCCCATCCTTTTAATCCCCGAGATATCTCGGGAGTTAATTCCATTGATCGAAGCGGAAGCTTGCAACCCGATTGATCCGGAAATTTGCGCCGCCTCGTCAGAAAGAATGTCGCCGAAAAGATTGCCTGCAAGAACGATGTCGAAATCATTCGGCCGAACGAGAATCTGCATCGTCGCGTTGTCGATGTAGAGATGGTCGAGTTCGATTTCGGGAAATTCTTTTTCGTGAATTTCTTCGACGATTGAACGCCAAAATTGCGAAGTCGCGAGTACGTTTGCTTTGTCCACGTTCGTCACTTTTTGCCGGGAATTTCGAGCGAGCTCGAACGCGACGCGCGCGATTCGTTGAACTTCATTTCGATGGTAAATCATCAAATCACTCGCGAAATCTTTTTCTGATTTTTTTTCGCCGAAATAAACATCGCCCGTCAATTCTCGAACGACGGTGAACGCAAAACCGTCGCCGATAATCGAGGGCTTCAACGGAGAGGAATTCTTCAACATCGGCAAAACACCCGCCGGTCGAATATTCGCAAAAAGATCAAAATGTTTCCGCAGCGGCAGCAACGCGCCGACTTCCGGTCGCTTTTCCGGCGGGAGAGAATTCCATTTTTCACCGCCGACCGAACCAAAAAGAATCGCGTCAGACTCTTCGCAGATTTTCAAAGTTTCAGCTGGAAGGGCTTCGCCAAACGAATCAATCGCCGCGCCGCCGACCAAACTTTCTTTCAGCTCAAACTCGATTTTGAATTTCTCGGAAACCGCCGCGAGAACTTTTTTGGCTTCCGTCATTACTTCCGGACCGATGCCATCACCGGCAAGAATCGCAATTTTGCGAAGCTTTTTGGCGGAGTCCGCCGTAGCTTTATGCGAAGGTGGATAATTTTTTAGAGAAGGCATTTCGAGCGTGATTTTACCCCAAAAAATTCCTTCTTTCGAATTCTGCAATTACAAAAAACCCTCCGACAAAGACCGTAACAAAGTCGCCCTTTCGCTCCGCGAGATGGCAATCCTTTCATCATGAAAATCACGATTCAGACAACTAGCAATCCCGCTAAAAAAATCTAAACACAAGAAAGAGCCGCCGAAAACGAGATTGTGCAAAATGAATTGCGACTCCTTCCCGGCGGCTTATTTAAGCCGCCTTTTTTTGATTTTAATAAATTTGCCCTTACGAATAAGGACAAAGTTATGTTTCAACTTCAAGGGAAAATGGTCTCTGTCTCTGTCAGGATATACATGACCTAGACAGAGAGGTTTTAGTGGTGACCTTGATTTCTGTATGTACCACTTCCCCTGCTCTTCCGTCGACAGACGAAAGAGCCTCTCCTGTCCACCAAATCGCGACGCGGAACAGAGGCTCCCCCCACGCCGCGGATCTCTTGACTGAGAGAAATAAGTCCCCCATGCAATCTTGACCAAGAGTCCAAGAACCGCGAGGAGAGCGACCGCCAGTACCGCCAGTATTATTATCTTTATGGTCATAACTTCCTCCTTTGTTGAGGCGGCTTCAGAAATCTGAAAACCGCCGATTAAAAAATTAATAGCCGTTTTCAAAAATTTCTGAAAGACCTCAACAAATTCCGTGATTTCAAAGAACGAATCGTATTTACTTTAAGTCTTTCTTTTTCATTTGTCAACATTCTAACTTTTTTGAAAAAACTAACCCTCAGCCTTTTCTCAGACATCGAAACCGTTAATTCCACTTTCTACCCTCTACTTTCTACTTTCTAAATCTGGTGGGTTTGAGAGGATTCGAACCTCTGACCTTCCCGATGTCCATCGGGACGCTCTAACCAGCCAAATCAAAAGACTCCAATTTAATTCTTGAATCGAGAATTATTTGGAAATTGAGATTTGAAAATTGGAAATTGAACCAGCTAATTTATTTCAACATTCTTCGAAACAGAATCTGGTGGGCTTGAGAGGATTCGAACCTCTGACCTCACGCGTGTGAAGCGCGCGCTCTAACCAACTGAGCTACAAGCCCGAATAGTTTGTAGTCGGTAGTGGGTAGCCTGTAGTTTATAAAAAATCTACCATCTACAATCTACCTACTACCGGCTAAACTGCCATCGCTTCGCGCTCCACCCCGACTCCCACCCACTTCACAGGAATATCAAGATATCTTTCAATGAAGGCAATATAATTTTGCGCATTCTTCGGCAGCTTTTTGATCTCCCGAATTTCCGAAGTGTCGGACTGCCAACCGGGCAGAGTTTCGAAAACCGGCTCCACTCGCTCAAGTTCTTCAATTGTGGCAGGAAGCGTGTAAATTTCTTCACCATCGAGTTTGTATTTCACGCAGGTTTGGATTTCCTCGAAATCATTCAAAACATCAAGCTTTGTTAAATTAATTACCGTAGTGCCGTTCAGCTGCGCCGAATATTTCGTCGCAACCAAATCCATCCACCCGCACCGTCGCGGTCGTCCGGTCGTCGCTCCGAATTCCGCGCCGATGTCGCGCAACTTCTCTCCGGTTTTATTTTCTAATTCTGTCGTGAACGGTCCCTCGCCTACCCGCGTGGTGTACGCTTTCGCCACTCCGATTGATTCGAGAGTCTGCGGCGGAATGCCGAGACCGCTGAAAATGTTGCCGGCAGTGGTTGTCGAAGAAGTCACGAACGGAAAAGTCCCGTGGTCGATGTCGAGCAGGCTGCCCTGCGCCCCTTCCGCGAGCACGGTTTTGCCATCTCGCAACGCGGTTTGCAGCAGCTCGGAAGTGTCGACAATCATTCCGTTTAATCTTTCCGCAAAATCTTTGTAGAGATTTATTTCCCTTCCCTCATCGAATCGAAACGGCATCCCGGCAATCGCATTCACCTCTTCCAACCTTTCTCGCAATTTCACCGCGAAGTTCTCGAAATTTTGCAAATCGCCGAGCCGCAAACTTTTGCGATTCACGCGATCGGAATACGCCGGTCCGATCCCCCGCTTCGTCGTGCCAATTTTTTGCTTCGCTTTCGATTCCGCAAGTCCGTCGAGTTCTTTGTGAAAGTCAAAAAGAATGGTCGCGCGATTCGAGAGAAAAAGCCGACCAGTAAGATTCACTCCTATTTTTTCGAGCTCGCTTATTTCTTCAATCAAAGTCGGCAGATGAACGACGCAACCGTTGCCAATCACATTTTTCGTCTGCGGATGGAGTACGCCGGAAGGAAGCTGATGGAGAATCACTTTCTTGCCATTCGCGACAATCGTGTGTCCGGCATTCGCGCCTCCGCCGAAACGAGCGACAAATTGAGATTTGCCGGCGAGAATGTCGACGAGTTTGCCTTTGCCTTCGTCACCCCAATTAAGTCCGAGGACGGCAGTAAGCTTGCCCGCCGTGGTGGGATTATTTTTGGAACTCATGTAGGAATTTTAGCATGAAATTTTTGTTAAAATCCTGCTTGTGGAAATCAAATTCACGAATTCGCTCACTCGGAAGAAAGAAGTTTTCCAACCAATTGAGGCGGGAAAAGTTGGAATTTACAGCTGCGGACCGACAGTTTACGCGACCCCCCACATTGGCAATTTTCGCGCATTCATTTTTGCCGACTTGCTGCGGCGGAGTTTGGAATTTCTCGGATTCGAAGTGAAACATGTGATGAACATCACAGATGTCGGGCATCTCACGAGCGACGAAAACGAAGGTGAAGACAAATTGGAAAAGGGCGCAAGGATAGAAGGTACCTCCCCTCTCGGACTTGCGCGAAAATACGAAGCGGAATTTCGCCGTGATTTGCAGAAATTAAACATTCTCACGCCAACCGAACTTCCTCGCGCGAGCGAACACATCGCCGAACAAATCGAATTAATTAAAACACTCAAAAAAAAGGGCTTCACATACGAAACTTCAGACGGAATTTATTTCGACACAAGTAAATTCAAAAATTACGGAAAACTCGGCGGGCAAAAAATGGAGGAAAAAGCGGCAGGAAAAAGAATTGCGGTGAAATCGGAGAAACGAAATCCCGCCGACTTCGCGCTCTGGAAATTCTGCATCGGCGAAAATGCGAACCACATCCTCCGCTGGGATTTAGAAACCGGGGAAGATTTATCTCCAAAGTCCAAAGTCCAAAGTCCAAAGTCCAAATCCGGTTTTCCCGGCTGGCATTTGGAATGTTCGGCTATGAGTTTGAAATATTTAGCGCCAGAAATTCTACAAACTACTTGTGGTGAGCTCTGTCGAACTACAAACTACAAACTACAAACTGCCATCGACATTCACACCGGCGGCGTCGACCACATCCCCGTACACCACGAAAATGAAATCGCGCAATCGGAAGCGGCGACGGATCGGAAGTTCGTGAATTTTTGGCTGCACAATGAATTCCTCACCGTCGATGGCGGAAAGATGTCGAAAAGCCTGGGGAATCTTTTCACGCTTGAAGATTTGGAGAAAAGAGGATTTGATCCGTTGGCATTCCGTTATTTTTGTTTGAATTCGAATTATCGCGGAAAGCTGAATTTTTCTTGGGAAGCACTGCAAAATTCTCAAAACGCGCTTCAGAATTTGCGCAAGATTTATCAGAATTTGCCGGACGGCACAGTGGTCGATTCGGAGGTTGAGAAATTTGGAACCGCACTCGCCGACGATTTGAATTCGCCGCAAGCTTTGGCAGTAGTTTGGGATTTTGCCAAAAGTCCGATTGCCAATCGTGCGACACTTCGAAAATTCGACGAGGTTTTAGGTTTGAATTTGGAGAAGAAAGAGGAGGCGATTAAATTAAATACAGAACAAAAAAAACTACTCACCGAACGAGCGGCGGCACGCGCAGCGAAAGATTTCGAAAGAGCGGATGCAATCCGCAAGGAATTTGAAAAAATGGGATTCGAAATTGAGGATACGAGCGATAAACAAATTGTGAAACGAAAACTTTAATCCTCTACCTAGCTAATCCAAAAAGATCCATGAACTATTTTCTCGATTGCATCCCTAGTTTCAGGAACAAGCTTTTGACAAATTCCCCATCGACCTTCCGGATATACTTTGAGGATGTCGACAAATTCAGGCGGTTCTTCGTTTACGGACGATCCTCCATTTTTCAAAATAGCATCTATCTTCTTCCAGCACTCCGCAACCAACTTTCTGTAATCTTCCCCTGACGCCCACTTCCTAAAAGCAGAAACATCTAAAAGATGATGAATTTTTTTCCCATTTTTTGGTTTTTCTGAAACGCAATGTGGCTTTTCTTCTTCGCTCAAGCTAAAGATAAGTTAGTTCAATTTTGGATTTTACCGAAAAAATTTCTCTTGTAAATTTAATTTTAATTATAATTCAATTATGAAAATCTTAATCGCAGTTTCCGGCGGCGTCGATTCAGTAGTTTTGCTTGACCTTTTGGCGAACGGAAAATTAGAAAAGTTCGCCAACTGCCAACTACCTGTAGTGAGCTCTGTCGAACTACCAACTACCAACTACCAACTTTTCATCGCGCACTTCAACCACGCAATTCACTCAAAAGCAGAGGCGCACGAAAAATTCGTGAAAAATTTGGCGAGGAAATATTCTCTCGAATTTTTCAGCGGAAAAGCAAAAAAGAAATTAAAATCTGAGGCGGAAGCGCGCAATGCGCGGTACGAGTTTTTGGAGAAAATCGCGGGAAAAATCGGCGCGGAGCGAATCGCACTCGCTCACCACGCGGAGGATCAAGTCGAAACTATTTTTTTGAATCTCATCCGCGGGAGCGGTCTCGCGGGACTCGGCGGAATGCGGAAATTCGCGGGAATCTCCGCTCGCTCGAAGATAAGCTTGTGGCGACCGTTGCTTGAAATTTCGAAGTCAAAAATCGAAGATTACGCGCAAAAGAACCAGCTTAAATTTGTAACCGATCCGACAAATCGCGATCCGAAATTTTTGCGAAATTTTTTACGATGGGAGATTCTGCCAAAATTTGAAAAATTAAATCCGAAATTCGGCGAGGCGATTCTGCGAATTTCAAAGCTCGCGCGCGAGAATGCGGAATTCACGAATTTGCTCGCGGCAGAATGGCTGCGAAGATTTGAAAAAAATAAATCGGTCGAACTGCCCGAATTTAATTCACTCCCTTCTGCCTTAAAGCGTGAAGTTGTCCGCGAAATTTATTCGCGAAAGATAGGAAATTTGCGTGGAATCGAGGAAAAACATGTGGAAGAAATTCTCGCGCTCGCGCGAAATCCGCGCGGCGGGAAGGAAAAAAAGTTTGGAAAAATTATTTTCAAAACTGCGCGAAAAAGAGGTGTGCGAATTTTGGAATGGAGAGGATAAAAACTTTTGACTTTCTCCCGAAGGGTTTCTAAAATCGCTCGGCCTTTTGGATCGTTCTTAGAATTTATATTTAAACTTAAAACTTAATATTTGCCTCCTCGCAAGAGATACAAACCAGCTCCGCGGATTCCTCGTCCGATTATGAATGAACGTATCTTCGCGCAAGAAATCTTCGTGGTTGGCTCGGATGGAGAAAAATTAGGGGTGATGAAAAAAGAGGAAGCTCTCGCGAAAGCGCGTGAGGAGGAGCTGGATCTTATTCTCGTAGCTCCGAAAGCAAGACCGCCGGTCGCGAAAATTCTCGATTTCGGAAAGTGGCAGTATGAGCAAAAAAAATCCGCTACGAAGAATCGGTCAAGCGGAAAAGCGAAAGCGATGAAAGGCATTCGCCTCGGAGTGCGCATCGCGGAAGGCGATCTAGAAGTGAGAGTGAAGCGCGGACGGGAATTTCTCGAGAAGGGACACAAGTTGCGGGTGGTGTTGCAATTCAAAGGAAGAGAAATGGTGCACTTCGACCTCGCGCTCGAAAAGATGAAAGAATTTGCTTCGCGATTGGATGATGTGGGCAAAATTGAAGAATTACCGAAAAGGATGGGACGGCAGCTGATCATGATTATCAAGTCCGAAAAATCGCAAAAATTATCAACTCCTAACTCTGAAAACAATGAAGATCAAGTCAAATAAGTCCGCCGCGAAACGATTCCGCAAAACCGGCAGCGGTAAAATTGTCTGCAAAAAAGCCGGTCGCGGACATCTTTTGATGCAAAAATCGAAGCGGCAAAAGAAGTTGGCGAACAAACCCAAAATTCTTTCGAAAGGCAACGCCAAACGAATCGCTCATCTTTTGCCCAATCTTTAATCAATTTTAAACTTCGAATCCGCCGCGGCGAACAATTTTAAATAACTGAATATTCCAATTTTAGAAATTATAAAATTCTATCTTGTTCTAGAATTTAAAACTTAAACTTTAAAATTCATCCCATGAGAGTAAAAGGAGGCACCACCACTCGCGCCCGCCACAAAAAAGTTTTGAAGTCCACAAAAGGATACCGCGGACGGCAAAAAAATACTTTTCGCGTGGCAAAGCAGGCGAATATGAAAGCCGGACTGCACGCGTACCGCGGTCGAAAATTGAAGAAACGAACCTACCGCGCGCTTTGGATTCAGCGGTTGAATGCGGCGGTTCGCGCAACGGGATTGACGTACTCACGCTTCATCGACGGTCTCACAAAATCGAAGATTGCAGTGAATCGCAAAAATCTTTCGGAGTTGGCGATAAACAAGCCAGAAGTTTTTGCAAAAATCGTAAACGTGGCGAAAGAAAAAGCTTCGTCGCCGACGAGGAAATAAGTTAAAATAAAATCGTGTTAACTACCAAAGCTCCATCTCGTAAAATGGTTGTGCTTTCTGTAAAACAGTACAAAGAAATGCTGCAAACAATCGCAATCGCAGAATATGAGAGGGATAAAGCTTGCGGAAGATTAAAGGCGGTAAAATCTCTCGCAGAAATTTAAAATGCGCATAAAAAATCTAATTCTCACCACTCGCTTTATTCGGCATTTCAAAAAATTGCCATCTAGTTTGAAGAAGATCGCTCTTGAGCGAGAAGCGATTTTTCGGAGCAACCCTTTCGACCCAATTCTCAAAACCCATAAACTTCGCGGAAAGTTTTCTTATTTTTGGGCATTTTCAATTACCCACTCTCATCGCGTAATGTTTGAATTTCGTGAGAATGGAGTGGCGGTTTTTATCGATATTGGAGATCACTCAATTTACGAATAAATTTTTTAACTCCTAAATCATGCTTCACGCCCTCTTTATCGTCGCGCCGGAAAATTTTCGCGACGAGGAACTTTTTGTGCCGCTCGAAATTTTAAAAAATGCGGGCATCGAAACCACGATTGCTTCGAAAGAAGCAGGCATTTGCCATGGCAAATTGGGCGGAGAGGCGGAGGCTGTGATCGGACTGAATCAAGTGAACGCGGAAGATTTCGATGCTATTATTTTCATCGGCGGTAGCGGGAGCGAAATTTACTTCGAAGATCCAGCGGCTCATTTAATCGCAAAAAAGGCTTTTAAAAACGGAAAAATTTTGGCGGCGATCTGCGCGGCTCCCGCGATTCTCGCGAAAGCGGGAGTGCTAAAAGAAAAATCCGCGACAATCTTCCCCTCGCCCGCTTATGAGGAAATCATGGAAAAAAGCGGAACGAACCTCACGCGCGCGGATTTGGAAGTTGACGGAAAAATCATCACTGCGAACGGACCAGCGGCGGCGGAGAAATTCGGAGAGAAAATTGTTGAGCTGCTGAAAAAATAAGTTGCCGAAAATAAACAGGTTCGCTAAAATCCGGCAGCTTATTTTTTAGACTTTTGAAATGCAACAACACACGCTCAAACCAAAAAAGGGTTCAACTCACCGCCACAAGCGCAGAGGAATCGGCGACACTTTCGCTGGTCGAGGAGTGAAGGGACAGCAGTCGCGCGTCGGCGGTCGTTCGAAATTCGGAGCAGGCTTCGAGGGTGGACAGATTTCGCTGATCCGGAGAATGCCGAAACTCGGCGGTTTTCGCAATCCGAATCGCGTGGAGTTTCAGCCGGTGAATCTTGCGGATTTGGAAAAGCTCGAAATCGATAAAATCTCACGCGAAACTTTGAAGGAGGTTGGATTGATTCGCAAAATTAAAAATCCGGTCAAAATTCTCGGCAGCGGAAAACTCACGAAAAAATTAACTTGCTTCGTGGACGCGGTTTCAAAAAGCGCGCGGGAAGCAATCGAGAAAGCGGGAGGCTCGATTGAATTAAAAATTAAGAAGGGGAAAATAAAAAAGAATTCATAATTTATAATTCATAATTCATCATTCCAATGAACTACTTTCGAAGAATTTTCCAAGCTCCCGATCTCCGCAAAAAAATTCTTTTCACGATTTTTGCAGTTGCGATTTTTCGCATCGCCGCTCACATCACCGTGCCCGGCGTAGATGTCGCTGCTTTGCAGGGATTGTTCGAACAGAATGAATTGCTTGGAGTTTTCTCGATTTTGACCGGCGGCAGTCTAGAAAATTTCTCGATTGTTTTGATGGGACTCACGCCGTACATCAACGCCTCGATTATTTTACAGTTGATGACAGTGGTGATTCCGCGGCTGGAAGAACTGTCGAAAGAGGGCGAGCATGGTCGGAATAAAATTAATTCGTACACCCGCTGGCTTACTTTTCCGCTCGCATTTTTACAGAGCTACGGGATGATTCTTCTGCTGAATCGCAGCGCGAGCGCAGGCGGAGCAGAGCTGATTCCGGGAGTTGAAAACTTGAATATAATCCTGCCAATCATGCTCACGATTTCGGCGGGCACGATTTTTTTGATGTGGCTCGGCGAAATAATGACCGAAAAAGGAGTCGGCAACGGCATCTCGATGTTGATTTTTGCATCAATCGTTTCAGGCATCCCACCGGTACTTGGACAGACTCTCGGCATTGCGCAGTTCGATAAATCAAAGTTAATTCCGTTCGCGATTCTGCTGGCAATCACGGTTGCTCTCACGGTTTTCGTCGTACTCGTGACCGAAGGAGCGCGGCAGATTCCGGTGAATTATGGAAGTCGGATGGGGGCGCGCGGCACGCAATCCGCGCTACCGATTAGAATCAATCAGGCGGGAATGATTCCGATCATCTTCGCGGTGAGTTTGGTCACTTTCCCGACAATCATCGCGCAGTTTTTGCAGAATTCCGCGAATCCGGTGGTAAAAGCGGTTTCCACTTTTATTCTGAATAATCTGAACGGCGCCTCACCTGGTTTTCTCTACATTCTCCTTTACCTTGTTTTCATCATCGCATTCACTTATTTTTACGTTTCGATTACTTTCGATCCTGCCAAAATCGCAGAGAACATTCAAAAACGCGGAGGTTTCGTTCCGGGCATCCGACCGGGACGAGAGACGGCGGAATTCCTCGCGGGCGTGTCGAGTCGGCTGAATCTTTGGGGCGGGTTGTTCCTCGGTTTTGTCGCGGTGCTTCCAATTTTACTGATGAAGTTTTTCTCCACGCAATCATTCGGATCGGTTCCGCTGCTGATTTCCGGCGCAGGACTGATAATCGTCGTAGGCGTGATTTTAGAATTGATTCGACAAATCAACGCTCAGCTGGTCATGCACGATTACGATAAGTTTGGATGATGTAGTTATCAGTATTCATTCAATTATCTATTAGCAACAAGCGGAGACTCCGCTGCTTTTTTTGTCGTGCATGGAAACACTTCGTTAAATACTTTTTCCTTTGTGCTAATCAGCTTCAGAACCTTTTTGATCTGATTGCTCAACTGCTTTCTTCGAATTTTTGCTTTGCCGATTTTACTGCTAACTGTCGCCACCACTTGATTTCTATATTCTTTACGATCATAACCCCTATCTCGCTTTGCCGTTTTCATTTCCTTTTTTAACGATTTTATATCGTTTCGAGCACTACTCCGCACTTCCAGCAGCCACCGGTGTCTGCAGCTTAACTTTGCGAGCAAGAAGATTTCACTCTCGTAAAATCTTTCTAAATCAAAAGCCATAAGCATATTTAAAGTGCTTTATTTTACCCACTTCTTTTCTCAGAATCAACTTCTCTTCACAAAAATTAAGAACAAAGAATTAAGTTTTTTGCTCTTTCAACACTTACAAACTTACTCCCTACTTCTATTTAATATACTCGGCTTTATTCTCGTTATGCTCCGTCAGTGTTTTGGCGAAATGTATCTGCCCGTCTGAATCGTGCAGGTAGTACCAAAAATCATTCAGCTCGGGATGCAGCGCGGCGCGAAGCGCACTCAAACTCGGCGAGCAAATCGGGGTCGGAGGCAAACCTTTATATTTCCGCGTATTGTACGGAGAATCAATTTGTAAATCTTCTGCCGTCAAATTCTCACGATGACCGAGCGTGTAAAAAAGCGTGGCATCCGCATACAACCCCATTTCTGCTTCTAGTCTCCGCCACAAAATATCAGCCACCTTCGGTCGATTTTCGTTCGAAGATTCCTCCAATTCGACAATCGAAGCAATCGTGAGCGCGTCGTGAAGCGAAATATTTGATGTTTCAGAAGACCACCCCGCCTCGCGAAGATTGCGCTCCATCGCCTGCAGCATTCGCGAGGCTAAATCATCCACGCTGAAATTCCGCGGATCGATTTTGTAAGTCGCCGGGAAAAGATAGCCTTCGAGACTCGCCACCGGTCGATTTGCCGCGAAACTTCCTTCTTTATTCCCTGCCTCGCCTCCCCCCTCGCGGACAAACAGCGCGAAATCATTCGGCTGAATCAGTCCAAGCTCTACAAGTTTCGCGTCGATTTCGAAAGAATTCCAGCCCTCTAGAATGGTGAGCGAAGTCTGCGTAGCCTCACCCATCTGCAAAATCAGCGCCACATCTGGAATCGTCTCACCGCCGCCAAAACGGAAGTGACCAGCCTCCACTTTTTTGTCTAAATTTTTCTTCGCGAGATAATTCACTAAAACCCAATCATCCCCCACCACCCCGATTTCTTCCAATCGCCGCGCAATTGACTTCACGCTCTCGCCTTTTTCAATCACGAAATCAACCGTGAGTGTATTGCTTCCCGCTTTTTCAATCGCCCGCGGCAAATAAATCAACTGTTTATAAATAAAAACCACTGCAAGCGCGGCGACTCCGACAATGAAAATTCCAGAAAGCACGAGGGTGATTTTTCGAAGAAAGTTCATAATTTAAATTTTCGAATTTACTAATTTTCAAACAAATCCCAATTTTCAAATATTAATGCGAACTATCATTTGAGTAATTTTATTCCTAATCCAAACTTTTTAGTAAGTTGGGTATTAGATTGAAACCTAGTTGGAATTTGAAAATTATTTACGAAAATTTGAAACTTGAGACTTGAAAATTACTGCCCCTCCCCTCCTCCCATCAAACCCTGCATCTCCCCCATCACTCCTTTCATCTTTTCGGCAGCAATTTCCTGCGCTTTTTTAATCGCTTTATTCGCGGCAGAAACAATCACAGCTTGCAACTTCTCGGAATTCTCCGTCGTCTTCATCTCTTCGGGAATTTTCGCGGCAATCACCTCCATTTCGCCATTCACGGTAATCACCACTCCATCGGTTTCCGCTTCGATATGGATATTCACAAGCTCTTTTTTAATTTGCTTTGCTTGCTTCTGCAGCTTATAAATATCGCGCGCTTTCCCAAACATATTCATAATTTTGAAGGTTAAAGTGAGGAGAGTTTAAAGGGTGCGAAAAAAATTCTCAAGATTGCAAAACAAATTTTAAGTTTCAAATTTTAAAACAAATCAAAATATTTAAATTTCTAAATTTTCAAACTTTTTCAAATTAAAAAATTAATGAATTCAAAATTGTCCGCCGCGGCGGATTAGAAATTTAAAATTAATCTCCCGATAATTTCGCCAATATTTTGTATTAAGCCCCAGTCTGCAAGACAGTTAGATAATATTTAAACGGAGGCATATTTCCACAACTCGAATGCAACCGTAAAAAGTTGTAACGATGCTGCCATTTTTGCATTTCCAGTAGAAGTTTTTGGTTATCGAGGGAGGGTAAATCGAGCAAGCGGTAAAATTCTTCCTCGTCGGTCCGGTGGCTGCGCTCGACGAAACAATTGTGGCGCGGAGTGCCGGGTCGGGAAAGTTTGTGAGCGATTCCCTTTCGCAAACAAAACTTCGTGAGTGGATGAAGTCGGCGAAGCTCGTGCTCAGATTTTTTTCGACCGCCAACGAAAAGATTTGTGAAAGTTGAGTGATTATCAGTCTGAATGCATTCAATCTCAATTCCAATTTCGCGGAAGAACGAGATTACTTTCTTTAGGAAATCGATGGAATTAGAGTTGCTCAACTCATCGTAAATCCATGTAAACCGCAGCTTCGTAGCGATGTCGATGGCGGTGAATTGATGGCGGATGGCGCTACGCAGATCCAGCCCTTCATCAGGCACGGTCTTGGTATCAATTTGGACGCGGTAGCCGGGATAGGGAGCGTAAAACTTCTGTTGCTTGCGAATTCTCTTTTTACGGTGGCGTTTCGTTAAATTCGCGCGATCTAAAACTCCACGGATGGATTTTTCACCGACTTCAAGTCCGATCAACCTCAATTCGTGAAGTAATCTTTTTGGTCCAAAATTTGTGGCTTGGCGCAGTTTGATGATGACTTTCTCGATTTGTTCGGATGTTTGCCACGGGACTTTTTTGGGTCCGCGTTTCTTCGGTGTTACGGATTTTCTCCACTCGTAAATCGTAGAACGAGTAATCCCATAGAGTCGTGAGGCTGCTGAAACACCGACCTTTTCGGCTTCCTTTAGCGCTCGGAGACGGTGCTGGATAAGTTGTTGTGGGGAGAGGTATTGCATGCTTCCAGTTTAATGACAGAAAGTGTCAGATAAACTGGGGCTTAATATAA
>JAHISY010000101.1 GCA_018817365.1 Patescibacteria group bacterium
ATATAAGTAAAACTGAAAGAATAACAAATTTTGCTATTTGATAAATTTGATATTTTGATTTTTGAGCCATATTATTCATAAGAATATCATTCCTTTTATAATTTTTGCTTTTATAGTGCCCCGTGCCGATTGCGTATAACTGGTTTTTATCTAAACTTTGCAATGTGATTTTATCAAAAATTTGTATGTTATGCAAACTTTTGTTACCATTAAATTGTGGAAAATATTTTAGACAAGACTGATCGAGTATTACATTTGCGTGATTACAGTCCTAAGACGCGTAAAATGTACCTACTTTACATAAAAGAGTATCTCACTTTTTCTAAAAAAGCAAGTATTAGAGACAAGCAAAAAGCGGTTGAAGAATTTTTGCTAGATAAGTATAAAAAGAAACAATCGCCACAAACGGTAAACCTTGCGCTGAATTCTGTAAAATTTCTTTACGCGGAAGTTCTAAAAGATTCACGAAGGATTGACTTGAAATTTGCTAAAAGAAACAAGAAGTTGCCCATTGTTCTTTCTCGCGCGGAAATTGAGAAAATTATTCAAGCAACTAAAAACGAAAAGTACCGATTGATGATCTCTTTGGGGTATGCATGTGGGTTGCGCGTGAGTGAAGTTATCAATCTCAAGGTTGCTGATTTGGATATTGATGAATTAGTTGTGCATATCAAAAGTGCCAAAGGTAAAAAAGACAGAATTAGTATTTTGCCAAAGAAATTACAAAACGATTTGCGGAATATCATCGCGGGGAAAGTTGCAAATGATTTTATTTTTGTCTCTAATCGTGACGGCAAACTTACAACAACATCTTTGCAGAAAATGTTTCGTAAGAGTTTTGCAATGACCGACATTAAGAAGTCTGCAACTTTTCACTCTTTGCGACATTCATTTGCAACACACTTGCTTGAAAACGGAACTGATGTGCGGTATGTGCAAGAATTACTAGGACACTCAAACATCAGAACAACACAAATTTATACTCAAGTAACGAATCCAAGTTTGAAAAACATCAGGAGTCCATTATGAAGAGTTGTGTTGTTGTATCTAAATCAACCCATATGAAAATTCTCGGCATCGATCCCGGCACGGCGACTACCGGTTTTGCGGTGATTGAAAAAATCGATGGGGAGGTGTCAGTGCTCGATTTTGGCGTGATTTCTACGCGACCGAAAATTCCGCCCGAAGAACGGTTGCTCGAGATTTTCGAAAACTTAAACGAACTGATCAAATTTCATGCGCCCGACCTCGTGGCGGTGGAGTCGCTTTTCTTTTTCAAAAATCAGACGACTGCTTTTGCAGTGGCGCAAGCGCGCGGAGTCGTGCTACTCACGATTGCGAAATTTCAAATTCCGCTCGTGGAAATTACTCCGCTGCAAGTGAAGCAAGCGGTGACTGGCTACGGTCGCGCGGAGAAAAAGCAGATTCAAAAAATGGTGAAAGAAATTTTTTCGCTCAAAAAAACTCCGCGTCCGGATGATGCGGCGGATGCGCTCGCGATTGCGTTCGCGGCATCGTGAAAAAACTAACTCACCTTCAAAATTTTGTATTTCAATTCTCCCGCGGGGACCTGCACGCTCACTTCGTCGTCTTGCTTTTTGTCCATGATTGCCGTTCCGATGGGGGATTCATTCGAAATTTTCGCTTCGGTCGGGTCGGCTTCCGTCGAACCCACGATCGTGTAAGTCTCGGGCTCGTCTCGATCGGTTAGATTTTGGATTTTCACCGTCGAACCGATCTTCACCGTCTTCCCGCTCGACTTTTTTTCGGCGATAATCTTTGCGGTTTTGATCATCCGTTTCAGCTCTGCAATTCGACTTTCGACAAGGGCCTGCTCATTTTTCGCATCCTCGTACTCGCTGTTTTCCGAGAGATCTCCGAAGCTGATCGCTTCTTTCAGTCGCTGCGCGACCTCTTTTCGCTTCACATTTTCGAGCTCATCGAGTTCGTCTCTCAATTTTTTCAGACCTTCACGCGTCACGAGAGTTTGTTGGGAATCATTGGAATTCGCCGCCGCGCTTTCGGTTTCCTCGTCATCGTCGGAGGCATCGTCGCCACTCGTGCTTTTCCCTGCCAGCGCGAGATCCTCTTCGGTGAGCTCGTCTTTGGTTTGATTTTTATCAGCCATTTCTAAAAAAATTTAAAAAATAAAATTAGCCGAGTGAGTTTACCGAATTTTCGCAAGTTGCAACAGTCGTTGCCAGCGCGCATCCACTTCAAGCTGCAAACGGTTTTTGAGCTTCACATTCTCTTTTTTCAAAAGATGGCGAAATCTTTTTTGTCCCTTCAAAAATTCTTCGATTATTTGCCGTTTCTTGGGCTGATAATTAATTTTCCATTTCCCGTTTTCTGCTTCGCAGAGCGGCCAAAAATTTGTTTCGACAGCATTTTGGCAAATCTCCATTCCGGCAGCCGGCGCTGATTTCCAATTCGTGGGGCATGGCGAAAAAATATTCAAAAAAGCCGGACCGGGAGTGTTGATTGCTTTCGCAGCTTTCGCCATCAAGTCGAGGTGATTCGCGGGGGTGGCTTGCGCGACATACGGGATGCAATGCGCCGCCAAAATTCCGATGATATCTTTTCGGACAGTCTGCTTCCCGTGAATTTTTTTTCCTGTCGGCGAAGTGGAAGTCGCTGCGCCGAGTGGCGAAGCGCTTGAACGCTGATAACCGGTATTCATGTAGCCCTCGTTGTCGAGGCAGACGAAAGTGAAATCGTGTCCGCGCTCCACTGCGCCGGAAAGAGCTTGCAAACCGATGTCGTACGTTCCGCCATCGCCGGCGAACGCGATGATTTTTATTTTCCGAAAAGTTTTGGGGTTTTTGATCCCCCCAGAAATCTGGGGTTTTATCCCCCGAGATATCTCGGGGGTTTTTCTGATAAAAGCTTTTCTCGCAGCGTCGATGCCGCTCGCGACCGCGGCGGCATTTTCAAAAAGCGAATGAATCCACGGCGTTTGCCAGCTCGTTTGCGGAAAGGGCGAGGTGCAGATTTCGAGACAGCCGGTGGCGTTTACGACGATGACAGGGTCAGTTGTAGTGGCGAGAACTTGTTTCACGATAATTCCCAGCCCGCAGCCGGGGCAGAGCCGATGCCCGCCGGCGAGTTTCGGCGGACGAGCAGAAGCGGTTTTTAAACTTAAAAAAGAGTTCATTTTTGCAAAAGTTGAAAAGGAAAAAGAAGAAGGACGAGTGCGGTAATTCCGAAGGCTACCCCAAAATATTGAATTGAGGTGAGTCGTTCCGAAAAATAAAAGTAGCCGATGACCAAACCGGCGATGGCAATCGCGAGCGGGGCGGTAGCGACGGCAAGCGAGAGCGAACTTTTTTTAATCGCAAAAATAAATAGCAAACTGCCGACAAAATAAATTGCGAGAGCGAGAAAAACAAAAATCCAACTATTTTTCATGCTCCACATTTTGGCTAAAAAATCTCCCAAAATGTAGAAAATTATCGCGCCGAAAATATAAAAATAAAAATTCATTTTTGCAAAATTTGAAAAGGAAAAGTCAAAAAGAAAATTGCGGTGATTGCAAGCGCGACACCGAAAATTTGTGGCGCGGTTAATTTTTCTTGAAAATAAAAAACGCCAATCAAAACCGAGCCAATCGTGACAGAAATCGCAGCGAGCGGTGTCGTAAGCGAGAGTGAGCTTTTTTTGACTGCGAGCGCAAAGCAAATTATCGTCGCCAGGGAGGCAATCAGCGCGAGCGCGAAAAAAAGCGGTCGCTGATTCATCGCCCAAAATTTGACAAACAAATTTGTAAAAATTCGCGTGATCGCGACGAGAATTATTAAAAAGTAAAAATTCATTCTCTCAAATTTACAAAATTAATTTTCTCGAATTTTCCGCTCGCGAGTTGCTTGAAAATTTCTTCGGCGTGCGCGGGATTGAACTGTCGCTGCCCGATTCCGTAAATGTAGTTTGTAGTTTGTAGTTTGTAGTTTGTAGAAAAGAGAGCTGAATTTATTTCATTAAACAAAATTCCGCCGACCGCGCCGTTCGGCATCGATCGATCGAAAATACCTATTTTTTCAGCGTTTCCAACTGCTGCCAAAATTTCCTCTGCCGGAAATGGTCGAAAAGTTCGCACGCGGACGAGTCCGACTTTCTGCCCGCCCGCCCGTAATTTCTGCACCGCCGATTTCACCGCTCCGGCTGCCGAGCCGAGAATGACCAAAATTATTTTTGCGTCGTCGGTCTGGAATTTTTCAATCGGACTGCTGAAAGCGCGACCGGAAATTTGCGCGAACTTTTTACCGACTGCGCGGATGGCTTGTCGCGCGGTCTCAAACGCTTCAAATTGTCCTCGCTTCACTTCAAAAAAATAATCGGGAGAGGCGTACGCGCCGAAAGTTTTCGGATTCTCAAAATCGAAAAGCGAATCTGTTGTCTTTATCTTTCCCACAAATTCCCGCGCCGCCGCGTCGCTCAAAATTTCGACATTTGTCGCGAGATGCGAAGTTTCAAAACCGTCGAAACAAACCATCACTGGCAATCGCACCTCCACATTCTCGGCAATCGGAAATGCCTGCAAAACAAGGTCGTAAGTTTCTTGCGGGCTGTCTGCGAAAAATTGAATCCAACCGGAATCGCGTTCCGACATCGCGTCGGAGTGGTCGCCGTGAATCGAAAGTGGAGCGGAAAGCGCGCGGTTGGCATTTGCCAAAACAATCGGCAGTCGCATTCCGCTCGCGTTCAACAAAAC
>JAHISY010000102.1 GCA_018817365.1 Patescibacteria group bacterium
GGGGGGATTCGCTACCCGCTCGAACGGATTAACACGATCGCGAAACGGACGCCGTATCTCTGCAAAGTTTCGCCGTCCGATCCTTCCGTCCACATGGAAGATGTCGATCGCGCCGGCGGAGTTTCCGCGATTTTGAATGAACTTTCCAAAAAACCGGGGGTACTCGATTTATCGGCGAAGACGGTTTCGGGAAATTTAAAAAAACAGATTCAAGGCGCGCGCATTCGCGACAAAAAAATCATCCGCGAAATCGAAAATCCGATTGCAAAAGAAGGCGCGCTCAAAATTCTCTTCGGAAATCTCGCGCCGCGAGGTTCAGTCGTCAAGACGGGAGGGGTGGATGCGAAAATGTTGAAATTCGAAGGAACTGCAAAAGTTTTCGACTCGCAGGAAGCGAGTTTGAGAGCGATTCTCGCCGGCAAAATTAAATCGGGGGATGTCGTCGTCATCCGTTTCGAAGGTCCGCGGGGCGGTCCGGGAATGGTTGAAATGTTGTCACCGACGGCGGCGATTGTCGGGATGGGACTCTCCGATTCTGTCGCGCTTATCACCGATGGTCGTTTTTCCGGCGGGACGCGGGGAGCGTGCATCGGTCACATTTCCCCCGAGGCGGCGGCGGGCGGACCGATTGCCGCCGTTCAGAATGGCGACAAAATTGAGATCGATATCCCGGCGGGAAAGCTGGAAGTAAAAATTTCAGCGGGTGAATTGAAAAAAAGATTGTCCAAATTCCAAATTCCAAAATCCAAATTCCAAACTGGCTGGCTGGCGCGGTACCAAAAATTCGCGGCGAGTGCGGATGAGGGGGCGGTTTTGAAAATAAAAAGTTGATGAGGATTTTTCTTGAGAATTTAAAAAAAAGTTGCCACACTGCAAAAAAGTAAAAACTAAGAAAATGAAAGCAAAAACTCGCGTCAGCACCGTCAGCTCAAAATCCCAGCTATTGAAATTAGTGAAATCTAAAATTAAAAAGACACCAACATTGATTTGTCCAGCTCTGAATAGGAGACCTGTTTATTTGCGAAAATGGATTTCGACCAATCTCGGTAAAAATCAGCGGGGAGCTTTGCGCAGATTACAATCGTTTTTTGTCGCTTTGGAAATTATCAAGAAATGCGAGGTGAGCTATCCGAATCCGAAAAATTCTCACGAGTGGGAACTCGAAGGGGAGACTCCCTGCGGGAATATGGTAAAAGTTCATATTCGCGAAGAAGCGGAGCATGGCAATCGGCTGTTGTTTCATATTTCGAATTTTCACAAAAGCAAAAAAACTACTTCGAGATGAAGTAGTTTTTACAGCCTCGTGCCATTCATATCACCGCGTTCGCGGGATGTGGCACTCACTGTGCGGGTGTTTCCAGTTCGCCCATGGGCAACTCCTTTCACACCATGCAACTCAACGTTGCGAGTGTATTGTACTCCGACACTTGTTAAAATGCAAGTGTTGACTGTGCAAATGCAAAGTGGGTCAGGAGGATTTTTTAGTTTGAAAAAATAATTTAGGGTCAAGTGTTTAGGAGATTTGGGAAGCTTCGAACGCGAATTTAGAATTTATAAGAATTGACATGGTTGCCCTTGTAATTTGTAACAGAACTGCCTTTCATATTTTTGTAATTTGTTTTTGTAATTCATACAAGAGATTTATTCCATGATCCCCAAGGGTGTTAAAATTCCTCGCGATGAAATTGTCGGCAATTTTCCGTAAGAAGTGGGAATGGTTCGCGTTCGCGGCATTGCTTCTCTTTTTCGGGCTGATTAAATTTCCTACTTTCGACGCGTATTTTGCGGACGGCTGGATTTACTTTTATTTCGGAAAATTGGTGAGCGAAGGGGCGCTGCCGTATCTCGATTTTTATTATTCGTCGCCGCCATTTCTGCCGTACTTCGCGGGATTACTCCATACTCTTTTTGGTTTCAATCTTCCGCTTGCCGCCGCGTTGCCAACCGTTTTTTCCGCGATCGACGCGCTGCTCATTTTTCTACTCCTTCGAAAAAAAACTTCGAATTTCGCGAGTCTGCTCGCGGTGGCGGTGTACCTCTTTTCTTTCGCGACGCTCGCTACCACGAAATTTTATTCCGAGGCGCATCCGCTTACGACTTTCGCGCTCGCCGGTTCGCTGCTTTTTTTCCACAAAAAATATTTTTGGGCGGGAACATTTTTCGGATTGGCCGGTCTCACGAAACTTTACGGACTCGTGCCGGCTGTTTTTCTGCCGATTTTAATTTCCAAAAAACCGCGCGAACTCGCAAAATTTTTCGGCGGAATTTTTCTCTCATTCGGCATCCCGAATCTCATTTTTCTGTTCCTCGTCGGTCGCGAATATCTCGACTTCATTTTCTTCAACCATCTTGGCAAAGAGGCGGGGATTCCGAAAGGTCGGATTTTTAAATTTTTTCTCGCGCACGATTGGGGATTGCCGGCGGTTGCCGCGCTCGCGCTTCTCGCCAAAAAAAAGAAAAAACTTATTCTTGCGTTGCTGCCGCTCGCCGCGCTCGTTGTTTTTTACGCTATTTTTCCCGACATTTATTATCTTTATTTGAAAATTTTTGTCGCGCTCTTTGCCGCGCTGCTCGCATTCGTTTTTGCGGGAAAATTTATTTTTCAAAAAAAAACGGTGGCTGGAATCGGAATCGCGCTGCTGCTCGCGAGTGGCGCCACCGCCACCAATTTTTATCTCCGCAGCTACGCGCCTGTTTCCCGCATCGACGATCTCGCGGGGATCGTGGAGAAAGTTTCCATGGAAGCGGATCCGGATCAGCCGATTTACGGGAATTTTGCGATTACTCCGCTCGTGGCTCTTTTGAGCGAGCGGGAGATTTTCCGAAATTATGTCGACACGAATTCTAAATTTATCGATCTCGGACTGATCGATCTCGAGCAGCGGGCGGCGGAAATAGAAGCCGCGAGGGTGCCGGTAGTGATCACGAAAATTTTTATCGATCCGAAGACTTCGCAAACTTTGGGGATTGAAGATGTTTTGCCGGACGAGTTTTTTCAAACAAACTGCGAGCCAGCGGGATTTTTTCCGATTGCGGCTGATTTCGAAGCAAATTGGGTGGTGGTGTGGAGATGCGGTTACAGCAATCCAAGCAAGTAGTTTTCACCCGCGAACTTCGCTAAAATTCCTCAGCTTACGGTGGCTGGGAGCTTCTTTCTTCTCCCACTTTCGTGGGATTCGGCGGACTGGCAGTTGGTTGAAATGTGAGGAGATCGTGATTGAAAAATAAATATCCAATCTCTAAATTCCAAATTCCAATTTCTAAAATGGTGGCTGTAGCTCAGTTGGTTAGAGCGCCAGGTTGTGGTCCTGGAGGTCGTGGGTTCAAGACCCATCAGCCACCCCAAAATTGGAAATTGGAAATTGGAAATTGGAGAGTGGAGGGTGGAGGTTTGCTAACCGCCCGCCTGCTGAAATTCGAGTCTCAAATCTCAAATCTCCCCAACCCCTCTTTTCCGAAAGAGGGGCTTTCTTTTCGGCTCGCTTCGCTCGCTCGAAAAGGAGAA
>JAHISY010000103.1 GCA_018817365.1 Patescibacteria group bacterium
AAGTTCCGACTATAAATGACTTTGCGAAAATAAGCAAGCAGAACGATTATTTTTTTGATACTCATTTTCATTAGGTTAGTAAGCTAATTTTAAACTTTTTTGAAGTCAAAAGAGGACAACTCGACATCCTGGTTGACCCTCACAATCTTTCCACGCGAGTGGAAATCAATCCAATCGATTTATTTCCGTCCGGTTTTAGAAAAGTGGTAAAATCTCGGCATGCAAAAAGCACTCACCCTCCTCCTCACGCTCCTCTTTTTAAGTTCGAGCGTGTTTGCGACGACGACTCAACCGCTTGATGTTGTTTTGGACGCGGATGGCAAAATTCAAATTGACCGCGAGAATCCGCGCTCGATCACCGGCTGCTGGGACAGCGACGAGCAAGCGGTGATGTTTTATCGCGATGAAGAGAGAAACATCATCGCGAGCGAAATTTGCAACGAACCGGATGAAAAGCATCATGGACTCGGAATCACGGACGCGGCGCGGGCGCTGAATTATTACGATTTTTTGAATGTCACGCGCGAAGAAATTTCAGCAGTGAAAGCTCCGATCGTGCTCGGGAGTTTATCGGGCTACAATTACAGCTGGCTAAAAAAGTTTTTGCAACTGGAAAATGCGTGCGACAAATTCGACATCCTCGCCTTTCATCCGTACCACCTCGGCGTGGCTCCAGATGAGATCGACACTTCGAAAAATGCGTGGCACACGGTCGAGCAGTGGGTTAATTTTTATCGCGAGATTTTGAAAGCTGCCGGCTGCGAGAAACCGATTTGGGTGACTGAATTTGGTTTTTCGACAAGCGATTTCGAGGCGGAAAAAGCGGTGAGTGAGACCGAACAAGCTGACTTCGCGCTGAAACAACTCGTGATGCTGCTTGGCGAGGGCGTGGAACGCGTGAGTTATTTCAACAAATTGAGTTTCGCGCTTTCGGACGAAGGAGCGGAGACATGGAATGATCTCGCAGGGAAGCTCGAAGGCTCGAAATTCGAGAGCTTCAAAATGAGCGGCGAAAATTATTGCCCTGTCGAAACAAGCTGTTTTCAGGATGAAGACGAGTACCGCGCCGACACTGGCGAATCAATTTTCGGATTACCCGCCGCTGCAAACGAGATGCAAAAGAATCGAACTTATTCGTTTGAAAAAGATGATGGCAAGCGGGTTTTTGTTTTTTGGGAAACGGGCAAGCCGGGAGTGGGAGTGCTGGAATCTCCTTTTTCGGACGTGTCAATTGACACTGCCCATGCGAACGCGATCCTCGAAATCGCGGCGCGCGGAATTATCTCGGGTTATTCCGACGGAAGCTTCAAGCCGGATTTGCAAATCAACCGCGCAGAGCTTTTGAAAATTCTCGTAGAAGCAACGAAAGATGCCGGAATACAGATTTCGGGCAGCAATTGTTTTCCTGATGTGGGCAATGAATGGTTCGCGCCTTTCGTTTGTTATGGAAAAGCGCGCGGCTGGGTAGCAGGCTATCCGGATGGGAACTTCCTCCCCGCGAATCCAGTGAACCGCGCGGAAGCATTAAAGATAGTTGCGAATGCTTTCAACTGGAATATCGCGGAAACTACCGAGGGCGAGTGGTATCTTCCTTTTGCGAACGCAGCTTTGAGTGAGGGAGCATTATTGCCAGCTGAAGCAAAGGATTACGGAAATGCCCAAAATCGCGGCTTCATCGCGGAGTTAGTTTGGAGAGCAATTAAATAACGATGTCCTTCAACGCCAAGGCTGAAAGATTTTCGAAGTTTACCTCGGAGTGTGTCTGAGTTATTTTTCTTCTCTTCTCTAACAAGCCAGCCAACTTGGAATTAAATGTTCTGTCGAGCCAGAATATTTCCTGACCCCATCTCGCGTTAGTTCTGGTTGCCATTCTGCTGTTTGCAACAAACGAACAATTTTGTTGTAATCTCGATTTTTAAGGTTTTCTTCGGTGATCGTCACTTTAATGTCGTTCATACTAAACACGCACAAAAATCCACTTCTAAAAAATCGTCTTTCCGGCGGAGATTTTTCTTGTTGGATGAAAACTTCAGACTCAGACATTTTTTAAAAAATTAAAAGGTTCGCCATTTTCTCCTGATTTTTTCGAAAAGTCAAATCTTTTTTTGCTAAAATCTCTCTCGTGAGCAAATTTGTCATTCATGGCGGGAAACCTCTCGCAGGCGTGGTGCGCGTGAGCGGGAGTAAAAATGCCGCGCTGCCCCTCCTCGCCGCCACGCTGTTGACTTCGCAAGAGTGCATATTGCGGAATATTCCGAATGTGGCGGATGTGCGATTGATGCTCGAAATTTTGGAAAAATTGGGAGCGCGATATTCTTTTGAAAAAAATGTGGTGAAAATCCGAACCACGAAAATCAAATCCACTCGCGTTCCTTCCGAACTCGCGGAAAAAATGCGCGCTTCAATTCTCTTGCTCGGTCCGCTCCTCGCGCGGGCGGGAAAGGCGGAAATCGCGTTTCCAGGAGGCTGTGTCATCGGGAAACGATCGATTCACGCGCACGCGTACGCGCTCGAAAAATTGGGAGCGCGGAACCGTTCAACGGAAAATATTTTGAAATTCGAGGCGAAAAAAATAATTCCAACGGCTTTCAATTTGCCGGAACTTTCAGTGACGGCGACGGAAAATGCGGTAATGGCAGCAAGTTTGAATTCGGGCGAAACGAAAATTCGAATGGCGGCGTATGAACCGCATGTGCAAGATTTGTGCGAATTTTTGAAAAAAATGGGAGTCAAAATCGCGGGGGTGGGAACCCACACATTGAAAATTTCAGGAAGGCGAAATCTTGCCTCCCGTGAAGGCAAGGGGTTAAAATCGGCGACACATACGACCACTTCCGACTATCTCGAAGCGGGAACTTTCGCGATCGCGGCGCTGCTCACCCGCGGGAAGGTGAGAATCGAAAATGTCGTGCCAAAACAGCTCGATTCCTTTTTTCAAAAATTGGAAGAAGTCGGCGCGCGATTTTTTGTCGGCGCGGATTTTTTGGAAATTTATCCGACCAAAAAATTAAATTCCTGCGAAATCAAAACGGCGGTATTTCCGGGATTTCCTACCGATCTGCAAGCTCCGTTCGGAGTGCTGCTCACGCAAGCCCGCGGAAAATCGCGGATTTTTGAAACGCTTTTCGAAGGACGGCTGAATTATCTTTTCGAGTTGGAAAAAATGGGCGCGCGCGTGGAAGTTTTTAATCCGCATCAAGCCGTGATTTTCGGCGACGGAAAATTGCGCGCCGCAAATGTAGCGAGCTGCGATCTCCGCGCAGGAGCGGCGATGGTGCTGGCGGCGCTGAACGCGCGCGGAATTTCGGAGGTGGAGAATATTGAATACATCGACCGAGGCTACGAGAATTTTGAGGAAAAGTTGAAAGGTTTAGGGGCTGAGATTGAGAGAGTAGGATGAATTTTAAGTTTTAAGTTTTGAAACAAGATTGAATAGTAAATTTTTGAAGTTTAAAACATTTGAAATTCAAAAATTTAAAATTGTTTTAAAATTTAAAATCAGAAATTGAAAATTTTGTGCGCTATTTCGGGAGGAGTAGACTCTGCAGTCGCTGCCGCGCTTTTAAAAAAACGCGGGAACGAAGTGGTGGGAATTCACCTTGATCTTTTTGAGAACGAGCATTCGGAGGCAGAACGCGCGCGCGAAATCGCAGCGAAACTTTCAATCCCATTTTATATTTTGAATTTTCGGGAGGATTTCAAAAAAAAAGTCATCGCGAATTTTCTAAAAAATTACGCGGCGAACCACACTCCAAATCCGTGCGTCATCTGCAATCGCGAGATTAAGTTCGGCAAACTGCTCGCGAAAATGCGGGAGCTGAAATGCGAGAAACTCGCAACCGGTCACTTCGCGCGGATTCGCGGGGGAAAACTATTGCGCGGCGTGGACGCGGGAAAAGATCAGTCGTACTTTCTCTGCCGACTGACTGTCGAGAAACTTTCGAAAATTATTTTTTCGATCGGAAATTTAAAAAAATCGGAAGTGAAACGACTCGCGCAAAAATTTGGATTCGCGAATCTGGAGGCAAAAAAAGAAAGTGTCGGCGTTTGCTTCCTCGCGAACAGCGGAGTGGGCGAATTTCTTTTGAAAAATCTGCCGAAAAAAATTTTCCGACGGGGGAAGATTCGCACACTGGCTGGAAAAATTGTCGGCGAACATCGCGGACTGCCGCTTTACACGATCGGTCAACGCCGGGGCGTTGAACTCGGCGGAATGCGCGAACCTTTTTATGTCGCCGGTTTCGATGTGAAAAAAAATGAGCTGCTTGTCGCTCCGGATGCGGAACTTTTTGCAGAGAAATTGCGGGCAAAAAATTTAAGTTGGCTGAATTCTCCGCCGCGAAACGGTGAAAGAATTCTCGCGCAGATTCGTTACCGCGCTCCCACCGCAAGCGGAAAAATTTTTTTTGGAAAAACTGACGCGCGTTTCGAATTTGATTCGCCGCAACGCGCGATCACGCCCGGTCAGACCGTCGCTTTTTTTCGAAGGAAGACTTGCCTCGGCGGCGGAGAGATTTGCTGAAAATATTTTTTTGATAAAATCTAAAACTTAAAAAATATGAATGAAACAATTGTCAGCTATTCTCGACTCCAAAACATTCGAGCCAAAAATCTTCACCGAGATATTTGAAGAAATTCGGCGCGAAATTTTAACCGCGGTTTCTGACAAGCTCGATGGGGCAAAATTAGAAAAATTGTTGAAAAATCTTTGCAAAAAAACGCGCGACGAACAGATTAAATTTCTTCAAAAAGATATCGTGTTCAATTTCGACGCGCTCAGGATAATTCTCGAGATCATTTCTCGCGATCTTTTTGCTGCGGAAAAACTCAAAATTTCTAACGATGTTGCGGAAAAAATCAAGACGCAAGAATTTTAGTTTTTGCTTCCGCAGGCGAGGCGTGGCAAAATTTCGAACACAAAATTTATTCGTGATTAAAAAGTTTATTCGAAAATTCCGCCGAAAAAAAAAGCAGCGCGAGCTGCGAAAAATCATTCCCTTCCTCGCGGTTTTTGGAATTTTGCTGCTTGTCGAATCGGCTTATTTCACTGCGCGGAACGAACTTTCGCACCGCCTGCCTTTCGGGATTCGAATCGCGAACGCAGAATTTAGCCTTGTAACTGCGGAAGATGCGATCGCGGAGCTAGAAATTCTCGCGGAAAATTTTCTCGCAAGACCGCTCACTTTCGAGGCGAACGGAGAGACGGTCGAAATCATGCCAGCGGAAATTGAACTCGAATTTGATGTGGAGCGAAAAATCGGACTGCTAAAATCCGAGCTCGTGAATTTCGGATCAGTCGAACTGCCGGTAAATTTGGATGAAAAACAATTGCGAAAACTACTTCTCGCGAAACTGCCGCAATTGGAATATTCCGCCACCAATGCAAAAGTTTTTTTGAATACTGACGGCGAGCTCGAAATCCTCGCGGAAAAATCGGGGCAGAAAACCGATTTCGCGGAAATCGCGGCAGCTGTGAAAAAGCGAGCCGGAATTTTTTCGAACGAGGCGATTGAAATCAATAGCGAGGAGATTTTGCCGAAAGTTTTCGCAAAAAAACTCGAACCTTTTCGGGAGGAGCTCGCGAAAATCATTCGAGAAAAATTGGTGCTCAAAAAAACGGCGTACGAACGTTTCGAAATCAATCTCGCAGAGCGGATTGCATGGTTTGATTTTCGAGAGAATGGGAAAATTAAAGTTTTCCTTCTTCGCGAGCCGGTCGAGCAATTTGTGGAAAAAGAGTTGAACCCGCTTCTCGCAGAGCTGCCCCGTGACGTTTCAATTTCGCAAAATTTCGCGGGAAGAATCGAATTCGAAGGAGTGGCAAAAAGCGGCAGGACAGTAGATACGGAGGAGCTTTTCACGAGAATCTCAGCGGCGATTGAAAACGGGAATAGCGAGGTAGAGATTCCGCTTCGAATTTTGGCAGCGCCGGTGAAAGCCACGGACGAGCTTCGAAATTTAGGGATTCGCGAACTCGTGGGAGAGGCGGTGACGGATTACGAAGGATCGCCTGCGAACCGGCAGCACAATATTCTCACCGCCGCAGAGAAATTGAATGGAATTTTTATTCCGCCCGGTGAAGAATTTTCTTTCGTGGGAAGTTTGGGAGCGGTCACGACTTCGACCGGCTACCTGCGAGAACTCATTATCAAAGAAGGCGACGTCATTCCTGAAATCGGCGGCGGAGTATGTCAAGTTTCCACAACTTTTTTCCGAACCGCGCTCGCTACCGGTCTCCCGATTACGCGGCAGAAACCGCATTCGTTGAAGGTTCATTATTATTTTCCACCCGGTCTCGACGCGACGGTTTATCCCGGCAGCGCAGATTTGAAATTTTTAAACGACACCGGTCATCATCTTTTGGTTCAAGCCGAAGTCGAGGAGACGAAGTTGCGAGTGAATTTTTTTGGGACGAATGACGGTCGCAGCGTGAAGCTCACAGGTCCTTTTTATCCGAATGGCGATCCAATCACTGATCTTTGGCTCGCGGGAATGAAAATGTTTTGGACGCGAAAAATCATCCCCGCGGAGGGCGACGAGATCGTGGAAAAATACAGCGCTGCCTACCAGCTGATGCCAAAACATTAAAAATTTTTCAATTTACAAAATCTCAATTTTCAAATAAATAATAATTTTCAATATTGAAAAATTAGAATTTGAAAATTATTTGTAAATTCGTAAATTGTAAATTGTAAATTGAAAATTAACACACTTATTTTCGGCAAAAAAGTTAAAATTCGAAAAAATTTTTTAACTTCAATAAAAAAGCCCCCCGTTTCCGAGAGGCTTTTTATTTTCTTGAAAATCAAGATTTAATTCAAGGCATCCTTCGTCGCCTTGTTTGGACGATACTTGAGCACAGTTTGTTTTGGCTTAGCTTTGAACATCATTTCCTCTCCAGTGAAAGGATTGACGCCTTTGCGCGCCGGACGGGCTGGTTTCACCTTTTTGGAAAAGATTCCAAAAGGAGTGGCGACCTTGTCATTTTTGACGAGAGCCGCCTGAAGAGTCTCGAGCGCAGCTTTGGACTCCTTTTTGGAGATGCCGGCTGCATCGGCGATGAGAGCCACTATTTGGGCCTGGGTGAGAGCTTTAGCCATAAAAATGGGGGTTAAGTTGTAGAGATGCTAAAACCCTTTTCCGAAGCTGACAATGGCTTTTGGCA
>JAHISY010000104.1 GCA_018817365.1 Patescibacteria group bacterium
AGGGGCTTTCTTTTCGGCTCGCCCTGCCAGCGGCAGGCAGGTCCGCTCGCTCGAAAAGGAGAATTTATTTTTTGCAAAAAAAGACAACTGTCTTTTCCCTCTTTTTAAAGAGGGAAGGCGAAGCACTCGCGTGAAAAACAGTTAACCTGCCACCTAGGTGGCAGGTTAACTCTACTCCGGCAGAGACGGAGATTTGGTTGAGGTGAAGCAGGAATTTATTAATTTAAAGGAGAGTGTGGTCATTTTTAAGCAGTATCATGAGCGAAGCAGGGACTTGGGAAATTGGAGGTGTGTAAAGTTACAATCGTTTGATTTGTTAGCTTTCCTCTCCGCTGCTAAAATTCTCGGACTTCGGGCGCTTAGCTCAGTTGGTTAGAGCATCTCGTTTACACCGAGAGGGTCGGGGGTTCGACTCCCTCAGCGCCCACCATTCGAATTAAGGTCAGCATGACTTCGGATAAAATACAGTATTCGGTCAAAAATACGAAAAAGGTTCGTATAAAAACCAGTTATATGAAATAAATTTTTTATTAAATTTTTAAGCCACTTATAAAATGAAACTGATAAAGAGTAAAAAAATAAACATTTTGATTAAAATCATTTTTGTGATTTATATTTTGTTTGTAATTAAAATGATTTTTTTTAAATATCCTATACATGAATTATTAATATCAATTAAAAATGAACATGCTGGTATACCAACCTCTTCAAACTTTATTCCTTTTAAAACCATATTTTCATATTTAAAAGGCGAGCCACAATTTTATATCGCTTTAAAAAATGTCATAGGTAACATATTTATTTTTTTCCCTTTTGGTTTTCTTTTACCGTTAATGATAACCAAAATTAATTCATACATGAAAATAATAGTATTATCTTTTGGGTTTTCTTTATTATTGGAGTCAACACAATTTATGCTCAAAATTGGCTCATTTGATATTGATGATCTAATATTAAATACTTTAGGGGCAGTTATTGGTTATGTGTTATTAGTAAAAATAGTAATTTTAAAAAGTGGCTTAAAAAAATATGGAATATAAAAAATTTACATCATATAACAAAGAGTATGCGGTTCAGGAATTTTTCGCTATAATATTTATAAGGAATGAAAAATTCCTTCCCCCAAATTTTTCTTCCACTTCGTTCCAGAAAAACTTCGTATATCCCTAACGTTAAATGAAATATTCCTTTTCTTTTTACGGCTAATACCCATACTGCCGGCTAACTTTGCCGTTCTTTTTTCTAAATCTCAATCATCTTCTCGTCCTCAGTGAAAACTGCTTCGATGTTTAATTCTTTTTGAATTCGTTCCGCGAGAAAAGTGACGGAACTCTGTTCGCCGTGGACACAGATAATTTTTTTTGCGCCGGAATTTTTCACATTCTCAAACAACTCCTCGCTGTCCGCGTGCGCAGAAAAAGCGTTGAGAATTCTCACCTCGCATCTTCGCGGAATCGTTTGGTCAAAAATCCGCACCTCCGGAAGTTTATCAACCAATTTTCTGCCGAGCGTGTTTTCAGCTTGAAAACCGACGATTAAAACCGTATTTTTGGGGTCGGAAATATTGTTGCGGAGGTGGTGGCGAATTCTTCCCGCCTCGCACATCCCCGAAGCTGAGATGATGATGATTGGATAATTCATCGTGTTCAGCTCTTTCGAACGTTCGACATCGCGCACGTATTCCAACCCCGCCATCGTAAACGGTCCTTTTCCTTTTTCGATAAAATCCTCGTATGTCTCGGCATCGTAGCAATCGCGGTGTTTTTTGAAAATATCGGTGGCATTTACCGCGAGTGGCGAATCAACGAAAATCGGAATGTCGAGCTTGAGCCGACCCGAAGCATGCAGCTCGTGCAGCACATAAACGATTTCCTGCGTGCGCTCGACGGAAAAAGCGGGAATGATAATTTTGCCACCACGCTCCGCGGTTTTTTTCACAATCGCGAGTAACTCTTCTTCAATCGTTCGAAGATCATCGTGCTGGCGATTCGCATACGTTGATTCGGTGATGAGGATGTCAAGATTTTGAAGTTGCGCAGGGTCGCGGAGAATCGGCAAATGTTTCCTGCCTAAATCTCCGGTGAAGCCAAGCCGGCGCGTTGAACCATTTCTTTGTTCTGAGCTTGTCGAAGAATCGATGAACTCAATTTCAATCTGAGCCGAACCGAGAATGTGTCCCGCGTCGATGAATCTGACTTTCACTCCCTCCACCGGCTCAAAAACTTCATTGTATTTTTTCGTTTGAAAGTAGCCCATCGTAGCTGCCGCATCCGCCTGCGTGTAAAGCGGTTTCGGTTTCGGCCAAACTTTTTTCGCAAGATAGCGCGCGTCTTGCTCGTGGATGTAGGCGGAATCTTTCAGCATTATTTCGCACAAATCCCGCGTCGCTGGAGTAGCGAAAATCGGATTGCTGAAACCGGCTTTGATGAGCGAAGGCAGCGCGCCAGAATGATCGATGTGCGCGTGCGAGAGAATCACCGCATCTGCCGCGAGAACTTCGGAGGGAAAATCGCCGTTGCGAATCGCACTCTCCTTTCGCCGACCTTGAAAAAGTCCGCAGTCAAGCAATAGCTTCTTGCCATTCGGAAATTCGAGGAGATGTTTGCTCCCCGTCACAGTCTGAGCGGCGCCGAAAGATGTGATCTTTATCATTTTTTTAAATTTGGTAAATCAGCTTCGTCCCCGCGTGGCAAAGAAAATCGAGCTGTCGTCGAAAATAGTTTTTTTCATTTTTGAGAATCTGCTGAAGCGAAGGATGAATTTTTTTTGTGAAATCATGCACGAAGGTTTCGTAACCGATACCGAGAAATTCCGCGAGAAACAGCCCTACGAACGGAATCGCAATCCCGATTAAATTTACGAGAAGATCCGAAATCTCTGGATTGCCGAAACCCGCCCCGTCGATCAGCTCTTTCAGAATCCCGATCACAAAAACATCCCGCAAGCTGAGAACCAACGCAACTGCTTCGGAAAGATGCGTGCGAAAAGTGAGGCGAATCGCGGCAATCAGCACAAAAAGCAGAAGTGAAATTTTGAGATGCGAAAATTTATCAGCCGCGAGACTGAAATCAAAATCTAAAACCGCAAGCGCCGCGATAATAAAAACACAAC
>JAHISY010000105.1 GCA_018817365.1 Patescibacteria group bacterium
CAGTATTTTTCTGAATTTGAAGTTGCGGAAAATTCCAGCAGTAGCAGTTCAAGTGGAGGCAGTTCTTCGGGCGGTAGCAGTTCCGGCGGAAGTTCAAGCGGAGGCGGCTCTTCCAGTGGTAGCAGTTCCGGCGGAAGTTCAAGCAGTAGTTCTTCGACAAGCAGCGGTGGTCTGGACGAAGAAGTTCAGCTTCAATCAATGGGAATTGCCGATCCGTTCACGGATATCACAGGACATTGGGCGGAAGATTTTATTGACGATTTGCGTTTGGCGGGCGTAGTCAGCGGGAGAAGCGAGGGCAAATACGAACCAAATTCTTCGATGACTCGCGCTGAATTAGTAAAAATAGTTGTCAATATTCACCAATTATCAATACCGACCGAGCTTACAGAAAAACCTTTCGAGGATGTGGAGTTGGATGAGTGGTTCGCGCCATTCATCGCGGCGGCGAAAAACGCCGGAATCATCAACGGTTATTCCGACGGGACTTTCCAGCCCAATCGGGAAGTCTCCCGCGTGGAGGCGTTGAAAATCGTGCTGGAGGCGACCGGTGAGGAAATTGTCGGCGGAGCAATGGATTTTCCCGACACCCAGCCGGGCGAGTGGTATGAAAAATATGTGGCGTTTGCGGCGCATATTAATCTCGTCAATGGATATGAAAATGGAAACTTCGGACCGGCGAATTCGATCACGCGCGCCGAGTTTGCCAAGATTGCGGTTTTGAGTATCGAGATTGCGGCGGAGTAGGAAGAAATTTAAAATTCCGAATCTTGATTCGTGTGTTGTCTGAATCATGATTTTCCTGATTAATTGATTTTCATGATTTCTTTCTTTACGTTCGGGATGAATTTTTCAACAAGTGCTTTTATTATCGATTTATTTGATTGCGAGAAAGAAACCTACTCGCTGAAAAAATCAGAACGGATGCAAAGACCTGCCTGTCGGCAGGCAGGAAAGAATCTTTCAAATCTCCCATTGACCGAATCGCGTATTGAAATTTGTGCGAGTGAAAGAAAAGAATCAAGCTAATCCTAAAATCAGGTGAATCATGATTCAGACAACTTAAATTTCAGCAGGAGGCAGTTATAAATATCTACTCTCTGCTCGCGAGCGACGTGGCAGGTCAAGAAGGATTAAAGCGAGCCAATGGATGTTTTCGAATTCAAGTTTTTTGGCAGGTCCAGAAGGATTTGAACCCTCACTTCCGGTTTTGGAGACCGGCGTGCTAACCATTGACACTATGGACCTGTATGCCGGAGCATTTTAGCAAAAGATTTGAATGAGAAATAAATTCGAGTAAAATCTTTCCACACTTTTACTTTTAATTTTTTTATCATGCTCACCACTTCCACCGGACTTTTCGCAAAAGCGCTCGCGGGCAAGTATGCCATCGGCGCTTTCAATGTGAATAATCTCGAAATTATTCAAGGCATCATGGAGGGGGTGAAAGCGAAGCAGGCTCCAGTAATTCTCCAAGTTTCAGCGGGTGCGCGGCAGTATGCCGGTTCGATTTTTTTGCGGAAATTGATTGAAGCCGCAGCAGAAATTTATCCCGAAATTCCAATTGTGTTTCATCTCGATCACGGCGAGGATTTCGAAATTTGCCGCGATTGCATCGACAATGGTTTCACTTCGGTAATGATCGATGGCAGCAAACATCCGTTCGCAGAAAATATTGCCCTCACCAAAAAGGTCGTCGAGTACGCGCATTCGCAAGGCGTGGTCGTCGAGGGCGAACTCGGAAAATTAGAAGGAATGGAGGATGATGTGAATGTTGCGGCGGGGGCGGGGAGCTACACCGATCCCGAGCAGGCGGCGGAATTCGTCGCGAAAACAGGGGTGGATTCGCTCGCGGTGGCGATTGGTACTTCGCACGGCGCGTACAAATTTCCGCCGGAAGCCGAGCCGAAATTGGATTTCGAGCGGTGCGCTCAAATTTCTGCAAAAGTGAAAATCCCGCTCGTCCTGCATGGCGCGAGTTCGGTTTTGCAGGATTTTGTCGCGGAGATCAATTCATACGGCGGGGAGGTGAAAGATTCGCAAGGCGTGCCGGAGGAGATGATTACCGAGGCGAGCAAATACGGCGTCGCGAAAGTCAATATCGACACGGACATTCGGCTGGCGATGACCGCCTCAATGCGAAAAAATTTCAAAGAGCAACCGGAAAACTTCGATGTTCGCAAACCGCTCGGTGCCGCGCGCGATGCGGTGCAAAAAATGGTGGAGCACAAGATTGATATTCTCGGCTGCGGAAACAAAATCTGAGATTGAGATTTTATAAATTCCAAAACCCAAGCATCAAATACCAAATAATTACGAAGCTCCAAATTCGAATGACAGGAAAAACTTTTGATCTCGAAAAACGAACTTTTGAATTTGCGAAGGATGTGGCTTTATTTTGTAAAACTCTTCCCAAATTCACTTCAAACTTCGAATATTCCAAACAGGTGATTCGATCAAGCGGATCGGTTGGCGCGAATTATATCGAAGCAAATGAAGCTTTAAGCAAAAAAGATTTTGCAATGCGAATCAAAATCTCACGCAAGGAAGCAAAAGAATCAATTTATTGGTTGCGTTTGATTGCGGAAACAAATCCAGAAGAATTCAAAAAGAAAGCAAACTCTCTCGCGAACGAAGCGATGGAACTGAAAAAGATTTTGAGTGCAATTTTGCAGAAAAGCTAATTCGGAATTGAATTTTGAGATTTTTTAGCTTGCGGTTAAGCACTCTTCCGGAATCTCCATCTCCTGCAATATTTTGTAGAAATTCGAGTAATCATTCTTGATATCCCAGACCGTGAATCCGCATACTCCCGCGTCGTAAACCGCTTCGATTTGATCCGTCATATTTTTCTTCGTCGTGTAGTAGCCTTGAATCCACGGTCTCAATTTTTTCGCATTCTCCTCGCCGAGTAGCTCGCGGTATTTTTCGAGGGTGAGAAAAACAGTCGAATACTCGAAGCTTTTTCCGGCAAGCGAGTAATTCGGATTGTCTCGCGAAAAAGTGTTTGGATAAAGCATTGGCGCGATGATGTCGGCGAATTCAGCGAGCGC
>JAHISY010000106.1 GCA_018817365.1 Patescibacteria group bacterium
AAAAGAATCAATTTATTGGTTGCGTTTGATTGCGGAAACAAATCCAGAAGAATTCAAAAAGAAAGCAAACTCTCTCGCGAACGAAGCGATGGAACTGCCAAAGATTTTGAGTGCAATTTTGCAGAAAAGCTAATCCGGAATTGAATTTTGAGATTTTTTAGCTTGCGGTTAAGCACCCTTCCGGAATCTCCACTTCCTGCAATATCTTATAGAAATTCGAGTAATCATTCTTAATATCCCAAACTGTGAACCCGCACACCCCCGCGTCGTAAACCGCTTTGATTTGGTCCGCCATATTTTTCTTCGTCGTGTAGTAGCCTTGAATCCACGGTCTCAATTTTTTCGCATCCTCCTCGCCGAGTAGCTCGCGGTATTTTTCGAGAGTGAGAAAAACAGTCGAATACTCGAAGCTTTTTCCGGCAAGCGAGTAATTCGGATTGTCTCGCGAAAAAGTGTTTGGATAAAGCATTGGCGCGATGATGTCGGCGAATTCAGCGAGCGCGACGACATCCTGTCCGAGCGACTGCTCACTCGCGTCGCCGTCCCACGCGAGAATCGCGAAAGTGTTCACGCTCAAAATTGTTTCGGGTTTTTCAGCATCAATCGTTTCTCTCGCCATTTTTACAAAATTCGTGATGTTCTCAATTTTTTCCGCGCTCGTGATTCCGAGAAAGTTGCTTGTGAATTTATCGGGATAGCGAATGAAGTCGAGATTAATTTCGTCAATTCCCGCCGCGAGAATTTCGGAAATTATTTCGCGATTATATTCGAGTACCTCCGGATTCGCGGGGTCCACCCACTCGATTGCCACCCCTCCTGTTTTTGGATTCCAGAGTTTCACATTCTGATTCTTCCATGAAAACTCCGAATCTTTCACTGTGATGACGCGCGCGATTGTGTAAATACCCTCCGTTTTTAGTTCCTCGATAATTTCCGGAAGTTCGAAAAGTGGCTTGATTAGACCGTATTTTTTAGCAGTCGCAGAATTCGAATCGAAATAAACATAGCTTCCTTTCACGTCAAAAACGAGTGCGGCATTTTCAAATTTCTTCAATTGCTCGATCTCCGCGCGAAAAACTTTCGGATTCGCGGTGTTATTCATGTGAAGGTAAACCCCGATTTTCTGCTCGGCGAGAGGTTCGGGAGGAGGAGGGGGAGAAGCGGGGTGAGAAATTTCAATCTCCGGAATGCTGTCCACCACTATTTTTTCAATCGCTCTCTCATATTCATTTTGAAACGAAGCAAAAAGCGGTTTATAAATTTCTCGTGCGGGATAATTTTCCATCACAATCTCACCTTCATTTTGGAGCGCTTGCGTGTATTCGAGAAAAAGATTGCCGCCGCTCAAGCTCATCGCCAACACGCAAAAAAACAGCGCGAAACCCGCGATTCTGCGCAATCTTCGCACTTTCGCATAAGAATTCAGCTCGGGAAAACCTTCGTTTTCTATCTCCATATTGTTTATTATTTTAGCAAGAACTTGCTGTTTTTGCAAGTTTATTTCAATTTAATTTTCACTAATTTGCTAAAATTCCCGTGTTTAAAAAAATCAAAATGGAAGTGTTCAATATTATCCAATCTTTTCTCGCGAAAATTCCCACTTTTGAATTTGGGGGAGTGGACATGAAGAATGTGGGAATTGCTTTCGCGGTGTTGCTCGCTTGCCTTCTGTTTTTTAGAATCTTTCACACAACTATTCTCAAAAAATTAAAAAAACTCGCGCGGAAAACGGAAACCGACTTGGATGATACCCTCGTGGAAGTGCTCGAAAAAATCCCCACTTATTTTTATTGGGTGGTTTCGATTTTCATCGCATTCTATTTTTTGGGTGTGGAAAATGAGTTTGCTCGCAGAATCGTGAATGGGGTTTTCATTATTTTACTTGTGCTGCGCGTTATCGTTTTTATCCAAAAATTTATCGGCTACACTCTCAAAAAAGTTTGGATGAAGGATGAGAAACAAGCGGAAGAAAAGCAGACCGCGATTCACGGAGTCAAAATTCTTTCGAAAATTATTCTGTGGAGCGCGGGGATTTTACTCGTGCTTTCCAATTTGGGAATTAAAGTTGGCACGCTCGCGGCCAGTTTAGGTATCGGAGGCGTCGCGATTGCTTTCGCGCTGCAAAATATTCTTTCGGATCTTTTTTCGAGTTTCGCGATTTATTTCGACAAGCCTTTCCAGATCGGAGACTACATCGTGCTTGGTACCGACAGCGGGACGGTGAAAAAAATCGGGATGAAAACAACTCGCATCACCACTTTGCAAGGCGAGGAACTCGTCGTTTCAAACGCGGAACTTACTTCCACTCGCATCAAAAATTTCAAACGGATGAAAAAACGGCGGGCAGTTTTTGCGTTCGGAGTGATTTACGCGACTCCCTCGAAGAAACTCCAAAAGATTCCGCCAATCGTAGAAAAAATTATCGTGGCGGAAGAGCTTGCGGAATTTGAGCGTTGCCATTTCAAAGAGTTTGGTGATTCCAGCTTAAATTTTGAAGTGGTTTATTTCGTCAAAAATCGTGAATATCTCGATTACATGAATACGCAACAATCCATCAATCTCGCGCTCAAAGAAGCTTTCGAAAAAGAGGGGATTGAGATGGCTTTTCCGACGCAGACTATTTATCTGCAAAAGTAAGGCTGGAAATTGGACTTTGGATAATGGAAAGTGGATTTCCGTTCCGCGAGACAGGGCTGAAATTTGAATCTTAATTTTTCTGATTAAAGGATTTAAAATTAGCGAGACTACTACCCGACCCCTCTGTCCTTCGGACATCTCCCCTTGGCAGGGGAGAACAAATTCAGAAGCCCCC
>JAHISY010000107.1 GCA_018817365.1 Patescibacteria group bacterium
GAAATTGCGAAGCTGGGATTAATTTTTTACCTCGCGCGGTGGATGGAGGGACGGAGAGAAGCGATTGCTACGATTGAAAATGGTTTCGTTCCGTTCGCGGTGATTCTCGGAATCGTGGTCTTGCTTTTGGCTTTGCAGCCCGATTTCGGGACCATTCTTGTGATCACTTTGACTGCCGCTTCGATTTATTTCGTGGCGGGCGCGCGAGTGAAACACATCGCTCTCGGCGGAATCATCGCGGCGACACTCGCAGTTTTGGTGGTGAATATCGGGGGGCTCGATTACGTGAAAAATCGTTTCACGGCTTTTCTCGATCCCTCGCTCGATCCGGAAGGAATCGGTTTTCAGGTAAAACAAAGCCTCATCGCAGTGGGAAAAGGCGGGGTTTTCGGGGAAGGTTTGGAGGGCGCGACGCAAAGATTCGGCTATCTGCCGGAAGTGCAGTCGGACGCGATTTACGCGGCCACGGCGGAAGCATTCGGATTTTTTGGAAGCGTAATTATTACTGCGCTTTTTCTGTTAATCGCGTACCGCGGTTTTAGGATCGCGGCGACCGCTCCCGACCGCTTCGGACAACTCGCGGCAGTGGGACTCTCGGCTGTGCTCGCAGGTCAGGCTTTTGTCCACATCGGCGTGAATATCGCGCTCCTCCCCTACACCGGCATCACGCTGCCATTCGTGAGCTATGGCGGCAGCTCGCTCGTGGCTTCGTTTATTATCGCGGGAATTTTGTTGAATATTTCTAAATATTCGAATATTCACTCGGCTAACTTTTACCGCGAACAGAGTCTCTCGCTTCGCGAGAGGAGAAGGCTGCATTCTAGGTTTTAGAAAATATGAGCAATCGCGCATTTTTCTGATCAAACAACTAATCTTAGAGCCGCAATTTCCAAAAATCCCAATTTCTAAGCTCCAAATCCCAAATAAATATCAAATATCAAATCCAAAACAAAAAGTTTGATTTTTGAAATTTTGAATTTATTTGCAATTTGAGTTTTGGCATTTGGAAATTTGGGGATTCAAAACCACGCCAATTTCAATTCCTCAAATGACTTTTAAATCTGCATCAACTCTGTAAAATCTCCGTGTGTCTTACTTCCCTGGTCTCCGCGCAAGCGAACACGTGATTTTTTTTATTCGCAAGCAGTGGACTGCCTACATCAAAATTGTGGTGAAGCTTGTGGCGAATCTCGCGGCGGGGTTCGCCTTGTTCTATTTTTTCGTGCTGAAGTTTCCGCAGGACTCCATCACCTTTTTTCTGCTAATGGAAATGTCGATTTTTTACCTCCTCGGAACATGGTGGTGGGTATTCAATTCTTGGCTGGATGAAGAGCTCGACATCATCGTGGTCACGAATGAGCGGATCATCAACACCACACAATCCGCCTTTCTTGCGATCGAAGTCGCGAGCGCAGACCTCGATCAAATACAGGATGTGCGCGGAAAAGTGGCGGGCTTTCTCGGCGGGCTATTTAAATTCGGAAATTTTGAGGTGCAGACCGCCGGTTCGAAAATTCTTTTTCTGATGGATTATGTCGAGAAGCCGGAACGTTACATTGATGAAGTTATCGAACTGAAAAATAAATTTGTCGCGAAAAAAAGCGGAAGATGATGAAAAAATATTGCGTGAAAATTTTCGGTTGCCGAATGAACTACTCGGATGCGGAGCGGATTGCTAGCGTGTTGAATTCGGAGGGCTGGCAATGCGCGGAAGATTTGGCTGAAGCAGATGCGGTTTTTTTGGTAACCTGCAGCGTGCGCCAAAAAGCGGAGGACAAAGCTTTCGGGTTGCTGCAAAATTTGAAAAAATGGAAGGCTGAAAAAAACGGGCGCAAAGTGGGATTGACCGGCTGCATGGTTCGCCGAACTTCGAGCCGAACCGATGCAAAAAAAGATACGCTGCTGCGAAGAAGTGATGTTCTCGATTTCGTGTGGCGAATTGAAGATTCCGCGAAGTTGCCGAAACTTCTCGGCTTCCAACTTTCTACCAACTACCAACTATCCGTAGTGAACCCTGTTGAACTGCCAACTACCAACTATTTCTCCATTCAACCGACGCGGCAAAATCCCGCGCAAGTCTCCATCCCAATCATGACCGGCTGCGACAATTTTTGCAGTTACTGCATCGTCCCACATGCGCGAGGAAGAGAGGTTTCGCGGAGCGAGGAGGAGATTCTCGCGGAATGCGCGGAGGCGGTGAGGAATGGCGCGATTGAAATCACCCTTCTCGGTCAAAATGTGGATTCATTCCAAAAAACTCGCGGAGCCTTCGCAAAACTGCTCGCGAAAGTTGCGGCGATTCCGAATCTCAAACGGCTGCGCTTCAGCTCTTCGCATCCGAAAGATTTTGATGAGAGCGTGATCGCTGTGATGGCAGCGAACGAGAATATCGAGCGCCATCTCCACCTCCCCGCGCAGCACGGCGATGATGAAATTTTGAAAAAAATGAATCGCAACTACACTGCCAAACATTATTTGAGCCTCGTTGAAAAATTCCGCGAGAAAAATCCTCACTCCGGTATCACGACCGATTTGATCGTGGGATTTCCGGGCGAGAGCGAGGAGGCTTTTGAGAATTTACTGAATTTTTACCGCGCGGCAAATTTCGATTTCGCTTTTTTCGCGAAATATTCTCCCCGCCCGAATACCACTGCCGCGAATCTGCTGGATGATGTTGGTTTGAAATTGAAAGCGGAGCGGTGGCACAGGCTGAATGATTTGATGATAGCGACCACTTCGAAAAAATATGCGAAATTGAAAAATAAAACTTTGGAAGTTTTGGTGGAAAAGGCTAATCGTCATTCCCTCGAAACTTGTCCTCACGAAAGCGGGGAAAGGGAATCTAGAAAAAATAAAAGATGCATTTGCGAGGGAAGAAGCTCGGAATTTTTTCTCATTAAATTCGAAGGCGGAGAAAACTTAATCGGCAAGCTCGTGAATGTGAAAACCACGCAGCCGCGCGAGGTGGAGCTGTGGGGAGAGATTGCGAAATAGTATTCGAATTATTTCAGATATTCTGCCTCTCGCTTAGGAAAGTTGAATATTCTCCAGCTTCTTTGAGAAATCTCGGGAGATTTTTAAATTTAGGAATTTATTTTTATGCAGGAAATCTCGAACTTGTTCAATCTCTTTTGAGACAGCTTTGCGAAAAAGTGTTTTTTGTAAAACGAAATATAGAATTCTTCCAATTTTTTGAATTTCCTCCTCTTTCACCAACTCATCGCAAGACAAACCTAAACTATTTTTGAAAACTAAAGCGTCCCAAAAATCCAAACAAAATTCAACTACTTTCCCTTCTCTTGTTTTTGAATCTTTCCACTCAGATGGCAAATCGCACATCCTTTCTGAAAAATCTCCTTGTAAGATTTTTTCTTTCTCTGGCAATACTCCGAAAAAAAAATCGGCATTCGCCTCATCTTGAAAATATTCCAACGCAATCGCCAAACATTCCTCTTCGTGTTTTTTGCACCACCCCTCTCCGCAAAATTCATCCTGGTGGCAAGTAAATCCTAGCTTCTCCATTTCTCGATTAAATTCTTCTTCAGTTTTACTTTCGTTCACAACTTTGGAAACTTCCTCGCTCATCGCCAAAAATTTTTCACGCATTCTTAATGCAGCTTCATATTCCTCGAAAGTTGGAAAATCAGCGGGATTCGGTGGTGGTGATTGGTGCTGCATTGAATTTGGCGAGAAAAATAGCGAAGTAAAAATTGTGAATCCGCGCGAGGTGGAGCTGTGGGGAGAGATTTAAGTTTAACGTTTTCGCAAAAAATAAGCTCCCAAAAAGCTTGCAATCGGAGCTGCGAGGATGAGCGCGCTTGAGCCCACCACCACCCTCACGACTTCTTCCGCGATGAATTCGGAATTCAAGATCACCCAAAGCGGTTTGGAAGAATCAAGGAAAAGCAGCAAAATCAACGGAAGCGAAACTCCCGCGTACGCGAGCGCGAGAGTGTTGATCATGCTGGCGATGTGTTCTTTTCCAATCTTCATCCCGCGCGTAAATAATTCGCGAGAAGAAAGTTTGGAATTTGCTTTTTGAATTTCGGAAATCGAGGCAATTTGCGCGACCGTGATATCATCCAAAACCCCCAAAGTTCCCAGCAAAATCCCCGCGAACAACAATCCCCGCAAATCGATGAAAGCGAATTCTCCGCTCAAAAAATAAAAACTTTCCTCGCCTCCCGTCCCAAAAACTTTGGTGAAACTGATCGCGAAACAAGCGAAAAGCGCGGCGACAAGCAAGGTAAAAACCGTGGAAAGAAACGCCAAAAGAGAATTTCGTGAGAAACCGTGCGCGACAAAAATCGTAACTCCCGCAATCGCAAATCCGCCGACAAGCGCGACCAAAAGCGGATCCAACCCGCTCGCGATGAAGGGGATAATCCCAAACAAGATAATCGCAATCGAAATCGCCAAACCTAGCAGGGAGCTTAGTCCCCTTTTTCCTCCGACTATAAAAATGAGAGTAAAAAATAAAAGCGCCAAAACGAGCAAACGCGGACTTCGATATTTGTCATAAATTTGCCAAATTTTTCCACCACCCATTTCGAATTTCCCCAAAACCATTTTTTCGCCCTCGCTTGCTTCTTGAGAAAGAGTGGTGAGAAAGTTCTCGTTGTTTTCGATTTTGATTTTTTCACCCAAAAGCTTTACCTCGAAACCATCTTCGCGAACTTGAAGAACTTCCCCAACTGCAAACTCGTTTGCAAAAACACTCCCCGCGAAAAAACAAAAGATAAATAAAAACGCGCAAAGTTTTGAGAAAAGTTTCATTTTAATGACAGAACCATCGGATATTTTGAATTCAAATGATTATTATTTGATCATTATGTTAATTAATGCAGAGAGCATTTTGGCAATTTCCAACAAATCAGCATAAGCTTTTTGAAATAATTCTTCCGAAATTTTACCTTCGATTTTTAAAATTCGAATGATCGCGACACATTCATTCACAGAACCTTTTGCGATAACATAAAAATTCTTTTTGTCTTTTTTACTGTACTTACCAGCTCCTTCGGCAATATTTAAAACAATGCTCAAAGCCGCACGCTTAAGCTGATCTTTAATATTTTTATCAATTTGGAAATTAGATAAAATTTTCAAAACTTTTATGTAAAGCTGTTCGGATTTTTGGTAAACGGAGAATTTTTCGAAATCAAACATAAGTTAATTGAAAGAATTAGGATAAAGATTAGGAATAAGAATTAGGGAGAAATTTGCGACAACTTTTTCTTATTCTAATAACCCTAATTCTTAATCTTAATTCCTATCCTTAATTCTAATTTGCGAAGCAAATTTCTGGTCGGGGTGAGAGGGCTCGAACCTCCGACCTTCCCGATGTCCATCGGGACGCGCTGCCTTTTTAAACAGCGCCAGAATCTGATTTCGGGTGGCGAAGCAGCCGTAGCTCGAAGACTGGTCGGGGTGAGAGGGCTCGAACCTCCGACCTCGTGGTCCCAAACCACGCGCGCTACCAACTGCGCCACACCCCGATAAATTTATGCCGATATTTTAATCTCTTTTTCTTCGACAATCCTTTCTAGGATTTTTCTGCTTTTAAATTTTTTAAGCTTCCTTTCAATAATCCGAGCCTTTTCAATGGTTTGATACTTTTTTTGAAAAACTACTTTCAACGGACCTTTCCCGCGAAGTGAAATCGTTTCGCCTGAATTATGCTCGTCCAGCCTGTTTTCCGGATCCTTGCTCGAACCAACATAAAACCGAGAACAATTTTTACTTTCGAGAATATAAACATAGCCTTGCATTTAGATGCCTCCGACCTTCCCGATGTCCATCGGGACGCGCTACCAACTGCGCCACACCCCGAAATTAAATTTTTTAATTTAGAGGTTGAAATTTTATTCCAAAGATTGAGAAAAGCCCTGATTGGATACCTCTGTGATTTTAACATCATTTTGCTACCCCTTTAGTTCGCTTTTTTTGAAGAGGAAAGCCTTATTTTCTTTTTTAGGAAATGCTTGACTTTTTAGTTTCTTTCTGTTAGAATGCAAAAGGTCAATCACTAGAACACCAACAAGATGCCAAAAAAACTACCAGCAACTGAACAAAAACCTGCGAGAAAAAAGTTTTCGTTGGAGTTTCTCGAGGGGGATGTTATCAAAATTACCGGCATTGTTTTAACTATTCTCGTCGCAACACAAATTGTTTTTGTTAAAGGGTTCCATTTAGTCAAAGAAATGAGAGCCGATGTTTTGGGCTCACACGAGTCGGCAGAGACTTATGAAACAAGTAGCACCGAGGAAACTCAAGCTGATATCAAAGAACAAAAAGATTCTATTTCTGAGGATTTCTACAAAAAAATTGTTGAGAGCTCAAAAAGCATTATTTTGAAGTGGGATTCGGATGGAATGATTACTTACATGAATTCGTTTGGCGCGGAATTTTTTGGCTACACGCAAGATGAAATTATTGGCAAAAGCATGTTTTTGCTCGTACCCGGTATCGAGTCGACGACAAAACGCGATTTGAACCAGATGCTTCGCGATATCCAAAAAGATCCTGAAAAATTCAGAAGCAGCGAAAATGAAAACATCAAAAAAACCGGTGAACGGGTATGGGTGACCTGGACAAACACCGCGATTGATATCGACGGCAAAAGCGAGATTTTGAGCATAGGGAATGAGGACGTGTGTGATATTTCGCGGAAATCGGAAATAGAAAATGAAAGTCCGACTGATAACGAAAACTAACTACTTCACTCACAAAGAGACAATCTAAAAAATACAGTTCTCGCCCCGCGCAACTTTCAATAAAAAATACCGCAACTACTTATCTTCTAATCATTTCTATTCTTTATTCTTCAAACTCCCCGTGCAAACTCAAATCAATCACGAAATAAAAATCGCACACGGAAAACCGTATGCTTTCGTGACACTCACCGGCTACCTCGACGAACACAGCCTCGCGAATTTTTCTGAGATAATCGAGCCACTCCTCGAGAGCCACCACGCGTATCTCGTTCTCGATCTTGGCGAACTCGATCTCGTAAGCAGCCATGCGGTGAGTTATTTTGAAAATCTTCATCGCAAACTCGCCGCCACCGAAAAACGAATGGCCTTCGTGAACGCGAACGCCGAAATTCGCGAAACTTTGGAATTTATGGGACTATCTAAATTAGTTGTGATATTTGACAGAGAAGACAAATTTGTGGAGGCTATCAGAAGTGGCGAAATTTAAAAAAAAGTGGCGATTTGTACGCGCGACGGTTACAGCAATTCTGTCGACCATCGGGGCGAGCCTGTTTTTTTTAAATTTTCAAGAAACAGAAGTTCTCCCGCTGGAAAAAATTTCAGCGAACTTCGTAGCGGAGCGAATGCAGTTGATGCGAAATTGGTTTTTGACGAACGCGAGAGATGGCGACACGCTCCCCTATTTTTACGATCCTGCCGACAGCAGTTTCCAGAAAGATAACAACATCATCCGACAGCTGCTCACCACGCAAGGAATTTTCGCGCTCGCGCGAGAACTCGAAGACGCAGAACTTCGCGAAGTCGGCGAGCAAAATCTCGCAGCAGTTTTTCGGAAATATTTTAAAACCGAGGAAACCCCTCAGTCGTCCGATGGGATGTTAACTTTCGGCTTTTTCGAGGGGAATGGAAAAGTCAAACTCGGCGGCGCGGCTCTCGGAATCATCGCGATTCTCGAAGGCGAATTGACTGAAAAATATTCGGAAGAGTTGGCGGCTCTCGCGAATTTTCTCGAAGCGATGCAACAGCCAAATGGCAGTTTTCAGACTTTTTACCGACCAGCAGACTTCGAAACGAATGAACGTTTTTACTCCGGCGAAGCGCTGCTCGCCGCCGCGCGCCTTTTTGAATTTTCGGGAGAAGCGAAGTGGCTCGATTTTGTGGAGCGGGGTTTCGAATATTATCGTCCGAAAATCACGGAAAATTTTTCGCCGCAGTTTGTGCCGTGGCACACGATGGCGTACGCGGAAATTTTCGAACGAACGGGCGAACAGAAATACGCCGATTTTATTTTTTGGCTGAACGATGAATTAATCGCGGAAATGCTGGAAAAAAATCCCATCGAACCCGCCACACTCGGTCGTTTTTACAATTCGGAAAAACATGCGGAATACGGACCGCCTCACAGCTCGAGTACTGCAGTTTATGTGGAAGGGCTGACTTATGCTTTCGAGACGGCGGAGAAAATCGATGACGGGGAGCGCGTGAAAAATTATCGTGAAGCAGTCCGGCTCGGCACGCGCTCGCTGCTGCAACTGCAATTTACTTTTGAAAATTCTCGGGAATTCGAAAATCCGGAGCGGCTGGTCGGCGCGATTCGGAGAGCAGTGGATCGCAACGAAATTCGAATCGATCAAATCGGTCACACCGCAAACGCGCTGCCGCGAATGAAAAAGATTTTGGAAAAATAGTGTATTCTTTGAGGCATGGAGATTGACCAAGTTTTTTTCTTCAAAATAGTTTTGTCGCTAATTGTCCTCGGACTTGTTTGGGCATATTATTTTTTTGGCAAGCGCCGATTGGCACGTTGGATTTTGATCGCCGCTTTCGTGCCGTCCGTCTTTTTTTCCGCATGGGGTTTTTACAATTTCGATTCACCCGTAGACAAAACCGGCTACTGGGATTTGTACCATTATTATTTAAATGCAAAATATTTCGAGGAGCTCGGCTATTTCAATCTTTACCAAGCTTCCATCATCACAGATCAAGAAGGCGAAAATCGGTTCAAAAAATTGGATAAAATTCGCGATTTAAAAACCCAGCAGCACACTGGCTACTTTTTGGAATTTCATGAATACAAAAAACTGAAAAATAATTTTTCGCCCGAACGCTGGGAAGCTTTTCAGAATGATGTTGATTTTTTCTTTCAGCATTTGAGTCCGAAAGTTTTGACTGATCGCGGCTACAATGCGACACCTCCGTGGAATAAAACCGGCTCCCTGATCACCAACGCCCTACCGCTCGAAAATCCCTCCACCATTCCAATCTTAATCTCTCTCGACTGCATACTTTTTGCAGGAATGGTTTTGCTCATTTTTCACGCGTTCGGATTGTTGGGAGTGTTTCTTTTTCTGATTTTGTGGGGACTCAGCCCGCTCGTGATGAGTCCGTTACAAGGAGGTTTTTTGCGACTTGGCTGGATTGCCGCGCTTGTCGCCAGTTGCGGTTTTTTTAAATTAAAGCAATACACGACATCGGGCGCGCTACTGGCTTGCGCGACGATGCTGCAAGTTTTTCCGATTGTTTTTTTGGGAGGACTGGTATTTCAAGAAATTTGGAATTTTTGTAAAACAAAAAAGGTTTCGCCGCGAGCGCGTAAATTTTTACTCGGATTTTTAATCACCGCCGCCGTACTGTTTTTTTACGGCAGCCTCGATCGGTCCAATAACTTTGACTTCAGCCGTTGGTTGGAATTCTTCGAGAAAATTGTCGTGCACAGCCAAACTTCGTCGAATCAACGCAGTGGTCTCGCTTACCTCATTCCTGCAGAAGTTGCCATGCTTCGCCCGATTTTCGCAATTTTGATCGTAGCATGGTTCGCGATTGTTGCTCGCCGACTCTCTCACGACAAACTGATTCCAATCAGCTTTGTGTTGCTTCCCGTTTTCGTTGCTCCAGCCTCTTATTATTTTTCAGTAATTGCCATTTTTGCACTCGCATTTGCCGACCTCTCGAAACGAAAAAACGTGATCTGTATTTCTTTAATTCTGCTTGCCTTCATTTTGCAAGCATTCAAAACAATCCAAGAAAATGCGTACCACAATTCCAACACCAGCTACCACTGGTCGGCGCTTGTTTTCCTGTTTGGTCTCGGAATTTTGACGATTTTTTCTGCTCGTTGGAAAAATAAAAGCGGTCGACTTTCTTCCGATTAAATCACCCGC
>JAHISY010000007.1 GCA_018817365.1 Patescibacteria group bacterium
AGTCCTTTCCGAATCGGTTCAGCGCTTCATCGAAAGTAAATCTCGGAAAAGGAGTTGCCGCGATTTGCGCATCCGGTCGCGTCTCTTTCACAATTGAAATCAACGCCTCCTCATTTACAGCCATCACATCTTCCGCGTCCACGAAACTCATTTCGAGATCCATTTGTGTGAATTCCGGCTGGCGGTCACCCCGCTGATCTTCGTCGCGAAAACAGCGCGCGATTTGCATGTAGCGATCGAAGCCCGCCACCATCGAAAGCTGTTTCAGCTGCTGTGGTGACTGAGGGAGAACATAAAATTTACCGGGATGCACGCGCGAGGGGACGATGTATTCCCGCGCGCCCTCGGGAGTGCCTTTGATCAAAATCGGTGTCTCGATTTCCACGAAATTCCGATCATAAAAAAACTTCCGCGTCGCCTGCAAAATTTGGTGGCGAAGAACAATATTTCGCTGCATCCGTTTCCGTCGCAAATCGAGGTAGCGAAATTTCATCCGCACCTCTTCATTCTCGTCGTGCTCCTCCGCAATCTCGAATGGGGGAGTCTCCGCCTCGTTCAGAATTTTTACCTCGCTCACCAAAACTTCAATCTCGCCCGTCGCCATTTTTTTATTCGTCTGCCCCTCCGGTCGCGCGCGGACTTTCCCCGAAATTTGCAGCACCCACTCCGGTCTCACTTTTTCAAAACTTTCGTGCGCGCCACCCGAAAGTTCAGGATCAGCCACGATTTGCGTGATGCCGAAACGGTCGCGAAGATCGATGAAAATCAGCCCGCCGTGATCGCGTCGCCGATCAACCCACCCCGCGAGCGTCACTTTCTCGCCGATTTCTTTCGAAGTCAGATCGTTGCACGCGTGCGTGCGGAAAGCAGTTTTAAGCATTGGAAAAATTAAAGCTTCGCGATTTTACCAGCTTCCACAGTTTTTCGGAAAATCGGAGAGCGGAATCTTACCAATCCTCGCTGGCTGAAATTCAAGTGTCTGAATCTTGATTTTCAAGATAAAATGATTGACTTGATTGTGTGAAAAGAAACTGTGTGTGGAAAATTCCGACTGTGCGTGAAAAAAGAATCTTTCAAATCTTTTATTGTTCGAGTTGCGCTCAAAATTTAGTCAAATCAAAAAGAAAAGAATCATGAAAATCTAGCAATCAAGTGAATCATGATTCAGACAACACGCGAATTTAAATTCGAATTAAAAATCTACAAATCGAGCGGCATTTCCTCTTCCGAATTTTCCAAACTTTCGAGCGCATCCGCCGAGATTTTAATCGGAGTAAATTCATCGAATTCTATATTTTCTACATCTTCCGTAATTTTAATCGGAATTTTAATCGGAGTGATTTTTAAAATATTGCTGGAAAGATTCTCCGCGGAAATATTTTCTGAGTTTCCGAGCTGTTTGAGCGCTTCCACGATTTCGCTGTCCAAACTTTCGAGATCGAGATTTTCGAATTTATTGATTGTCAAATCTGCAAATTCTGCCCCGCCCAAACTTTTCACAATATCCACTTTTTCCGCGAGTAAATCGAATTTCTCCAGTAGCGCATCCACCACTCTTCGGATGTGTTTGAAATGAGCGGTTTGATAGCTCACGCCAAAAACTTTTCCTTCAATCAAAAACACGCTTGCTGCCATTCGATCTTCCGCGCCCCACATCCAATAATAAGAATCCGCTCCAAAAACAGCCGGTCGGAGATTCGTGATTCCCACGAGATCGCGCAAATCTTGCCGTAAATCATTGTAGCTCGTTCCTTCGAGCAGCTCGACTTCAAAAAGTTTGAAAAAAGTCTCTCCTTCCGCGAGTACGGTTGTTTCCAAAATCCGGTGATCGGCAGGCAATTCCACGAAATTTAAAAACAATTCCACTTCATTGATATCTCCCACCGCGTAACCGAATTTTTTAATCTGAGATTCGAAAGCGGCGGTTTTGCTGAAAAAATCGTTTTCCGCCGAGAACTCAGAAACGGAAGAGAAAAGCGGGATTTCTGCGAGTACGCATTTCCAAAAATCAAACTGTCCGTCTTTCACCGCGAATTCGTATTCTTTGCCCGGCTCCACGATTTTCGATTCAATTCTGCCTTCCTCGATTGCGGAGGCGAGAGGATTCCAAAAATCCGAATCAAGAACGGCAGCGCCGGTGATTATTTTGTCGAAATTGTCTGCGCTCGCGAAAATGCTTTTCTCTGAATAATCGTTTTTCGTATTTTGTTCACAATAGCCAATTTCCGCCGGAATCGAATTCTTCGCAGTCGTCGCGGCGATGCTCGCTTCATTTAAACTCGGCTTGATTGCCGTGGCGAAATTCGCATTTTTTTCGTTCACCAAAGTTCCGAAAACGAGGATTCCGAAAGCAATCACGAAGCTTGCAGTTTTGAGGAAACGTGAGGAGTGAGGATGATGCATTTTGTTTTTGTTTAGAAATCTTCGCATTTTAGCAGCTTTTCGCTTTCTTTTCAAACAAGGAGAGTTGCGCGAAAGCGGGAATCTGTTTAGATAGTTGACTCTAAAAACCACCTCAAATAAAAAAGAGAGTTGTGATTAAGCCGAAGTTTTTTGTTCATATTATTTCTCCTCAACAAAAACAGGACTCTCTCCTAAAATTATCTCAACCTTGCCTCCACTCACTGTTTGTGTGTCTGTCTTAAAAAAATTAGGATAATCGTTTTCATTTAAATCCTCTCCCGATTCCGCGCCGGGAACCGCTTCTGTGATTTTAACCCGGCTTGAACTAATGCCGGAAATCGTAACTTGCCTTCCGCAGGGAGCTTTGATGCACTGGAATTCTGCATCATCCCACGCAACCCATACATGCTCACCATTTTTTGTAAATTTGTAAACATAAACCCCATCTGATTTTTGAATTGTCTGGATATTGTCCCAGTCGCTTCCTTCTAGTTTTTCAACCATTAGTTTGTAGGTGTAGTATGAGAGTTTCTTTACTCCCTGTCCGAGGTCATAACCAACGCCTTTCTCACAAACATATTTGCCATTTTCATTACAGTCGCATCCATCATAGACAAGTCCTGTGTAGTCAAAGATTCCGCAATCTCTTTTAAAGCCCTCAACTATATTCCATGCCCAGAATATTTTTTCAATTTTATATGATAATGCAGAAACATATCTTTTTAATAAACCACTTGCTTGTTGTTTTTCTGACTGATACAGCAACTCCTGTTTGCCAGTCACATGCTGAGAAGGATCTCCAGAATAAGTTCCTGTTTCGGTTATCCAGAATCTTAATTTATCAAGGTCAAATCCGGCGTTCTGCAAGCTTGTTTTAAGATAATCAAAATCATTTTCAGGATCATAGTTGTCTTTTGTTCCAAATCGATGAAAATCAATGATATCAACATAATCCCCATTTAGATATCCAAATACTTTAGGATAAAGTTCTTTGCTCGAGTCTCCAGCGATTAAAACTCCCGCTGTCTTGTCCGCTTCTTTTATTGCTTGATAGGTTATTTTTTGAACCTCCGCATATTTTTCAGCATAGGTTTCTCTGCAATTTTTTTCATCACAGACATCGGTTACTTGGTTGCATACTTGCCAGTATTTGATTGGGTTTATTTCAAATTTTTCTATTATTTCTTTGCTTGGATAATCATTGTCTCCGAGATTGTAGCAATCAGGGGTAGTCAAAACACAACCGAGATTATCATCTCCATCATATCTCTCAACCATTTTTTCTACAAATTCTTGGTAAATTTCTGGCTCTATTGAATCTGTAAAACTCCCCCCTTGCCTAAAAGGGCAGACATTAGTCATAATATTAATGTCTTCAGGAGTATTTAATCTTAAAGCATCATAATTTACCTGTCCGCCCGAACTGGGAACTCCTTCTTTAGGTGGCGCTGTAGCGTTAGTAAATTTAAAATTGCCGTTGCGTTCTACATCCACCCAATCCCAGATAATGTAGGTTCCTTCCCTGCTCCACACAGCGCCCATGTCTTGAATATAGGCATAATTATTGGCACTGCCAGTATGAAACCCAAAAGGGGAATCTTCATAATCTATTTCATTTTCTTCTCCACACTCCCCATCACAGCACATCCCGCTATCACTCGCATCAAGCCAAGAGCCAGAACATGTTTGAGAAGAAGAGCAGACTATTCCGTTTTGTTCAGAACAAGTTTTTTCCGCGTCCTTTGCAATCGGCGACAAAACTTTCTCCCCGACAAAAAAATTCCAACTAGCTACGACAAAAAAGACCAGCAAAGCTAAAATTAAGATACTGCTGATTGAGATGAGTAAGAGTTTTTTGTTCATCGCTTTTACTAAATTTTATTAGCAATCTTCAGGGCAGACTTCCGGATTATTCTGCTCAACCTCGTCGCAAACACCATCTCCACATTTCCCTTGCGCGTTATTTTCATCTTCGCGAGGCGGTAACTCGATTCCGCATTCTTCGGCGCATTTAGGGGGCATTTCTCCTCCTTGAATGCACTCGTCCATACATTCTTTTTCACTACTGTCTAATTGTGGCTTATCGGTTGGTAACGGCACTGGTATTTCCCGTCGTGTCAGCTGTTCCGTCTGAATTGGCTCTTTTTGGACAACATTCTGATCGGCTTCTTTTTCAGTTGTTTTCTCCAGTATCTCTCGAGCGGAATCATCCTCCGATTTCATCTTTTCAATTTTCAAATCAAGTTCCGCGACCGCCTGCTCCAATTCAGCCAACTGACCGTCATCATCGGCGGTAATAACATTCCAACTCATCGCGAAAAACACCGTCAATAAAAGCAGTGTTAAGACGTTGACAATCGCGATGAGCCGCAAAAGTTTGCCGTTAATGTCAAGGGTGTTTTCGTTTTCGTCAAGCATTTTAATGGGTTTAAGAATTAGCGGATTAATTGTAGCTTTTTGTTTAATTTGGTTCAAACAAACGTTTCTCTCGCGTTCCCGAAATTCCAGCTGAATCGGCACGCCTGTGAGACTGTATTGCTCGCGAATCCGATTCAGCGAAACTTACTTCTGCCGCTTCAAAAACATCGCCAAAATCGGCGGGGGGATTAAAGTAGTAAGAATAATTACCACGACGAGCGCGGAAAAAAGTTCCTCCGAAATTACGCCGAGTCCTCGCCCGATCGAAGCGAAAATCAAACCGACTTCGCCGCGCGGCACCATTCCCATCCCGACAATCATTCGATTCACGCCCTTACCCGCCGCGAGTCCGCTCACCATTTTTCCGATGACAGCGACCATTGTGATTCCGAACGCAAGGATGAGAATTTTTGCGTCAAAAAGTGACTCAAGGTTCACGCTCATTCCTGTGGTCACAAAAAAAACCGGCACGAGAAAATGACCAATCGGCTCGATCAAATCTTCGATGTGACGCCGACCGTGCTTCTCAATTTTTTTCAAAAGTTGCTGATTCGCTTCCGTTTGTTCGTAGCCTTTCATATGTTCGCGAAGCTCCGCCACAATTTTCGGATCTTTGAAATAACGGAAATGGACTGAATCAAGCATCAAACCGGCTGCGAACGCGCCGACAATCGGAGCCAACCCGATTTGTTGCGCGAAGTAGGCGAGCAGCAAACCGAAACAAATTACAAGCGTGAATTTCATTCCTACGCCCGCGTTTATTTTCGCAAAAATTTTACCCAATTTCTCCGCGAGCAGTTGTCCGAGGAGAATTGCTCCCGTGAGGAAAGCAAACGCTTTTACCACGATGATTCCGATGTCCGCGAGTTCCACATTTCCCGCAGTCGCCATCGCTGACACCACCGCGAGAATCATCAATCCCAAAACATCGTCAATAACAGCTGCGCCAAGCACGATCCGCGCCTCTTTTGTTTGCAACTTTTTAAAATCACGGAAAACCCGCGCAGTGATTCCCACCGAAGTGGCAGCAAGAGTCGCGCCGAGGAAAATATAAGTCGTTGATTCCAACCCAGGGAAGAGCCACGGACCGACTAAATAAGTTCCGCTCGCGAAGGGAACCACCACTCCGACTATCGCCACGAGGAGAGCTCTCATCCCCACTTTTTTCATCTCTTCGATTTGTGATTCCAGCCCGATTTGAAAAAGCAAGATCACAACACCCAATTCCGCCAAAAAAATAATATGAGAGTTCGTTTTAATTGGTTCGAAAAAATTCAGACCGAGCAGTACGAGATTACCGAGAATCACGCCGACAATCAGCTCACCCAAAACTGCCGGTTGTCCGAATTTCTCCACGAAACTGCTCAATTTTGCGGCAATCAAAACTATCGCCAGCCACAAAAAAGTCGTTGCTGCGTCGCCGCCATGATTGATCACTTCGCCACCTCCGCTCGCGAAAACATCCGGCAACAGCTGAAAAATGAAGATTGCCAAAATCGGCAACAACAACATTTCCCAGTTTTTCAGCAGGCGGGAGATGATAGAACTCATTTCGAGCGGGGATTAAAATAAAAAATTTCGGAGAGTGTATTATCTTCTCCGTCTTCCCGTCAAGTTTTCTGATTGAGAAAGTAGTTTCTAGAGCGCGCTCACAAAATTAACTGCTTCCATTCCGCCGAACTCCCCATTAAAATCTCTTTACATGCAAGTTGTAATTTATATTCTTTACGGACTGCTGCTCACTGCTTTCTTGATTTTCGCCGGATTCGCGGCGCATCACGCTTTTCGTTACTCCTACATTTCTCCGCGGGTAAAAGTGATTACTTGGATTTTTATTCTCGTTTCTATGGTTTTAATTGGAATTTCGTTTTACCTCCTTACAAAATTACAAATTTAGCTTAAATTTTTATGAAGAAGAAAATAGTACTCGCGTACTCTGGCGGTCTCGATACGACCGTGATTGCTCATTTTTTGATTCAAAAGGGCTTTGAAGTAATCGGCTTCTTAGCAGATCTCGGGCAGGAAGTTGAAAATCTTGATGAGATTCGCGAGAAAGCGAAGAAAACAGGATTGAAAAAATTTATCGCAAAAAATTTGCAAAAGGAGTTTCTTAGCGATTTTATTCTTCCGACACAGTGGGCAGCGGCGAAATATGAAAATTACTACCTCCTCGGCACTTCCGTCGCGCGACCTTTGATTGCGAAGGCGCAAGTCGAGATTGCGAAGAAAGAAGGCGCGGAATTTCTTTCGCACGGCTCGACCGGAAAAGGCAACGATCAAATTCGTTTCGAGTTGACGTATTACGCGCTCGCGCCGAAGCTGAAAAAATGGATTCCGTGGCGGGAGCCGAGTTTTTATAAAATTCTCGGCGGGCGGGAGGAGATGCTCGATTACGCGAAGAAATTCAAACTGCCGGTGAAGGCGACGAAATCGAAGCCGTGGAGCAGCGATGAAAATTTGCTTCACATTTCTTTCGAGGCGGGGATTCTCGAAGATCCGAATTCACCGCCGCCGGAAGCAATGTTCGAATTGACAACCTCGCCGCAAAAAGCTCCCGACCGTGTGGAAAAAATTGAAATCGAATTTCGCGAGGGGATTCCGATTCGGTTGAATTCTCAAAAATCGGACGCGCTTTCGATTTTCAAAAAATTAAATTTACTCGGCGGGAGGAATGGAATCGGTCGCGTGGATTTGGTGGAAAACAGATTCATCGGAATGAAGTCGCGCGGGGTGTACGAAACTCCCGGCGGGACGATTCTTTTTCACGCGCTGCGAGCAGTCGAGTCGCTGACGATTCCGAAAGACGAGCTGCACGCCCGCGATCGGATTTCCGCAGAATATGCCGAGCTGGTTTACAATGGTTTTTGGTATTCGCGGCGGCGGGAGATTCTCGCAAAACAAGTTGAAAAGTCGCGGAAGAAAATTACCGGCAGCGTGAAATTAGGGCTTTATAAAGGCAATGTGATGATTCTCGGTCGCGAGGCGGCGAAAACTTTGTACGATGAAAAAATCGTCACTTTCGAACGAGATGGAATTTATGAGCCGGCGAAAGCGACGCGGTTTATTCGGGAGAATTTCAAAAAATTATAGAAGTGCTTTAAAATAGACGCATGCAAAATAATTTCACAGCAATTGTCGAAAAAGATGGAAAATGGTTTATTTCCTATTCTCCTGAGTTTCCGGGAGCGAATGGACAAGGAAAAACTAAAACCGCTGCTATTCAAAACCTAAAAGATGCAATCCAACTTATTCTCACAGAAAGAAGAAGGGATGCTTTGAGAGGTATTCCCAAAAATGCCATTTGCGAAAAACTTCAATTGGTATGAAGCGAAATGATCTGCTCAAACGTTTGCGTCAAGGAGGAAGTTATTTGAAGCGGGAGGGAAGATCGCACTCACTTTGGGCGAGTCAGGTTTCTGGAGCAATGGAAGCAATCCCTCGTCATAATGATTTTCCGGAAAATCTTGCTAAAAAGATTCTGAAAAATCTTTTAGCTAATTGAAACTAATGGAATAAAGATTTGAGTAAAAGCAATGTTTCGATTTTCGGTCGGAATGCTCCGCAAACTTTGTACGATGAAAAAATCGTCACTTTCGAACGGGACGGGATTTACGAGCCGGCGAAAGCAACGCGGTTTATTCGGGAGAATTTCAGTCGGCTTTAATTGCCGTTTCTAGTCTTTCGGCTTTTTAGCATTGCAGCGGCTTGTTGGAGGTTTATTTTTCCTTCGAGAATTGCTGCAGTTATTTCGATAAAAGGCGCTTCCACACCGAGTTGCTTGGTGTAATTCCGTAAAGGAATGGTGGAAAAAAGGCTCTCGACAGTTTTTTTCGCGAGGATTTGCTCACTGGCTTTTTTTGCTGAAAGTCCGGCGTTTAGCAATTCCGCAAGTTTCACGCCAGCCGAAAAATTACGAGTAGCTCGAAAAAGACTGTAATCGCTAGTTACACCTTTTCCGATTGGAGCTACCCGAAAATCTTTACCCTGCTCATAAAGCTTTTTAGCTTTTGCGGACGCTTTCTGTTGCCTTTTTGAATCCGAGTGTTGGGCTACAAAGGCGATTCTTTCATATTCAGCGAGACCGCGCGCAATTATTGCCGCAATGGTCGATTCCGGATTCTCGCAACTTGCGCTTGCGATTCCAGCTGCGAGCGAATGGGTATTCTTTATTGGACCGGCGATGTCCAAAATCCTTCGTTCGAATGAAGGATAAACTCGCAGCGGAGAGTTTTTAAAAAGTGCGGCGGCGTGAAGCACCCGCTTTCGTTTTCCAGCCATCTCTGTAATCATTGGCATTCCGCAAGCTAAGTCGAAAGCAAGATTGCCTCCCAACATTACCAAAACCTTCCTGCGGATGATTAGCACTTCTTCAATAATTTCATGTCCCATTTGAAAGTTTTTCGCTTCCATTCCCTTCGAAGCGGAGATGATTTCACAATCCTTAAAAGCTTTTGGAGGGACAGCTGCGGCAATTTTCTTCAAATACTCTCGCAAAGCATATGAGGGATAAACTGGTAGAAATAATTTCTGGATTTTGCCGCGAAAATTTTCGAGAAATTCTGCGAACGAAAAAATTTCCACATTTTCCGGCAGTTTGATTTGTCCACGAGTCGCTTCCGGGTTTTTTGTCTTTGAAATTTTTTCTCCAAAAAATCTTTCAACAACACGATCTTTACGCGCCTCCGCGACTTCTTCTGGATGGTTCAAGATCAAAAGATGCATGAGATCGGAATTATTTTTTGCGAGCGTCTTGATTAGCGCGTAATTGAAGACACCGCCAGCTCCGATCACATCGGGATTTTGAGGAATTTCTTTTTTCATAAAGGCTGCATTTTTCCTCCTCTCTCGTCTAAAATCAAGCAGATGCAAAAATACTTCGCCGCGCTCAACTCGCTCGAAAAGATTACGCCGCTTCGTTTTGGGCGGTTGCTGAAATTTTTCCGAAATGATGCGGAGCGAATTTGGAAAAGTTCGCGGCACGAGTGGCAAGAGGCGGGGATTGAATTTAAGGCGGTCACCGAGATTTTCATCGAGAAAGAGAAAATCAATCCTGATGAAATTATCCAGAAATTGCAAAAAGCCGGCGCGGAAGTTTTGCCGATTACTTCCGAAAAATATCCGAAACTTCTGAAAGAGATTTACGACGCGCCGCCGGTTTTACTGGTTCGCGGAGAATTTCCCGTGCCTGCCGACGACTTCGCGATTGCCGTCGTCGGTTCGCGCATTCTCACGAGCTACGGCAAACAAGCCACGACAGAGATCACGCGCGGACTGGCGCAAGCCGGCATTTCCATAATTTCCGGTCTGGCGATCGGAGCCGATTCAGCCGCGCATCAAGCTGCGCTCGACTGCGGAGGACGGACGGTGGCGGTGCTCGGCAACGGCATCGACACGATTTACCCGCCGCGGAATCAAAAATTGGGCGAGGACATTCTCAAAAAAGGCGGAGCAATTATTTCTGAATTTCCCGTCGGCACCTCGCCAAACACGTACAATTTTCCGCTGCGGAATCGCATCATCGCGGGGCTTTCGAAAGGCGTGGTGGTTTCGGAAGGGCGGGAAAAATCGGGTTCGCTCATTACCGCTGCCTTGGCAAATGAATTCGGTCGCGAAGTTTTCGCGGTGCCCGGTTCGATTTTTTCCGAGAATTCAGCCGGTCCGAATCGATTGATTCGCGACGGCGCGAAACCGATTTTGAATTCAAACGATGTGATCGACGCTCTCGAGCTGCGCGATTTACCGGAAAAAATAAAAGTCCGCGAGGTGGTTGCGGATTCGAAAGAGGAAGCGGCGATCATCGAAGTTCTCAAAAAAACTCCGCTGCACGCGGACGAAATCACGCGCGAATCGGGTTTCACCGCGAGCGAAGCGAGCGCGATTCTCAGTCTGCTGGAGATGAAAGGTTTGGCGAAAAATCTCGGCGGAATGAATTGGGTGCGAACGTGAATGTTCAATGTGCAATGTGCAATTAATTAACTTTCACTTTTTAATTACGAGAACTTAAATTCTGCTAAAATCAAGTAAATGCTGGATTTAAAGAATTTTCCCGTTACGGTCGAATTGTCTTCTCTCGCAGGGAGCGATGTTTCCGCGATTCTTGACGAGGCGAAAAATTTGAAAGCCGACGCGTTCAATATTCCCGATGGGATTCTCGGGCGGCTCACGATCGACCCGATTGTGCTCGCGGCGCGTGTTCGCGAGGCGACCGGTGTCCCCACGATCGCGCATCTCACCTGCCGCGATTCGACGAAACTTGGGCTGGCGCAAAAATTGCTCGGCGCGGCGAATTTAAAAATTGCCGGTATCCTCGCACTCTCCGGCGATGCGGGGAAGAAAAATGTTTTCGAAATCCGCGCGCCCGGTTTGGTCGAATTGATTCGCGATCTAAATTCCGGAAAATTCGAGGGGCAGGAAATTAAATCTCCGACAGATTTACAAATTGCCGTCGCGGTGAATCCGAATGAGGGCGTGCTCGAAAATCAGATCGAATATTTACAGGAGAAGATCGCGGCGGGCGCGCAATTCGCGCAAACTCAGCCGGTCTTCGATCTGGCTACCGCGGAAAAATTTCTCGACGCGATTGAAAAAGCGGGGATCAAGATTCCAATCTTGCTCGGCATCATGCCGCTGAAATCGCTGAAAGTCGCGGAATATTTTCACGAAAAAGTTCACGGAGTCACGATTCCCGATGAGGTAATCGAGAGGCTGCAAGCGGATGAAAATTGCGGTGCGGATCTCGCGATTGAGTTGCTCGCGAAATTAAAATCGCGGCTGGATGGGGCGCACATCATGCCGCTCGGTCGCGTCGATTCCGCTAATAAAATTTACAAGTTTTTGAAAGAGTGAAATCTTGTTTCCCGTACGCGGGATACCACTGCTCCACTAATAAAAGCTCAACACTGTTTTTGAAAAATGAGAAATTGGTTGCGGGGGCGGGAATTGAACCCGCGACCTTCGGGTTATGAGCCCGACGAGCTACCACTGCTCCACCCCGCGATATGAATCAAAA
>JAHISY010000108.1 GCA_018817365.1 Patescibacteria group bacterium
TATTCGCCGGGCGGTTCGCCTTCTTGGTCATGGATTCATATTGGCAGTGTTTCTCTGGGTTGTGTTCCCACTTGCGCTTGCGCCGCCAACACTTGCGTTGGCATCCCCTGTCCTAACGGTTGCGGCGGAATCTGTCCCGGGACCAAGAATCCCGGTTGCGCTTGCGCCGCTAACACTTGCGTTGGTAGCAAGTGCTGGAATGGCTGTTATTATTGTAATGGCACTAAGACAGATGGTATTTGTTGCGAATGTTGCATCCCAGATGCGGCAGATTTTGACATACCCGGTCACTGCGTGTACGACAACGAAATCATAGATCGCCCTAATACTAGTGTTCACATCAGTCCGGGAAGTTCAATGACGCTCACCGGCACGACAGAAATAACTCTTAAAACAGTCAGCCCAACAGCCGGCATAGGAGACGCGATTTTTATTGATGGTGGCGCTAAGTTGATTTTGAAAGATTAAATAGGCGCGTGTTTTAGTTTTAGTTGAATCAGTGAATGCATCCTTGTCAAACTACCCAGATTTACAAGTCGATTCGGCAGATGCGCAAAAAGTTTACGAAGTAATGATTTAACTTTTTTTGTCCAGCCAGCTTCAGTGAACGGATGAAGGCAGGTAAGATATGGGGGTGAAAAAACAACTCCTCGCTTTCGCGATTGCTCTCGGTGTGCTGATTCTTGCGATTTCCGCATGGGTTGTTTTTCGAGAACTACGTGAACAAGAAGTGCCTGTCGAACTGGTTGTCGAAACCGATTTACCGACAAAAACTCCGCGGAAGAAAAATTCCGAGGAACGGCTGGAAGCGGGCGAAAAATTTCTCGCGGCGGATGAATTTGAAAAGGCGGCAGCGGAATTCGCGGCAGCAGCGACCAGCAACCCGAGCGCAATCGAGCCGCTGCTGCTTCTCGCGGAAACGCAGATTCGACTGCGGGAATTCGAGAAAGCCCGCGCGAATCTCGCGGCGGCGAAACAGCTCGACGCGACGCATCCCGATATTTTTATTTTGGAGGGAATAACTTTTATTCGCGAGGAGAATTTTTTGGAGGCGGAAAAATCATTCGCGAAAACAGATGAAGCGGGGGCATTTTGGCAAGGAGCGATGGCAGCTTTTTTCGATCGGACGGAAGAATCCGAGAAGCTACTCGCGGAGGCGGGAGATGCGCGCACGGCGGAAATTTTGGACGCCTACGCAGAATACGAAAGCTTTCCCGATTCTCCGAAAACCCATCTCGATACTCTCCTCACCCGCGCATTCGTGAAAATTAAAGAGTATGAACTCGCGCTCGCGAAAATCGGTCCGGTACTTGAAGACGATCCGGACTACCGCGACGCGTGGCTACTTACCGGCTACGCGCAATTCGCACAACGGAAGTTTGAGCTCGCAAAGCAATCGTGGCAAGCCGCGTTTGCACTCGATTCGGCGAAACCGGAAACTCAATATTTTCTCGGATTGGCGAATTTCGAGCTTGGAGAATTCGCGGAGGCGGAAAAATTCTTTTTGCTCGCGCGAGAAAATCGAATGCAGGCTACCGATCTTGCAGAGAAGTTGGCGGAAACTTATTTCCAGCAGGGGAAATACCGCGCAGCTGCGGATTTGCTGGCGGAACAGCTCGCAGAAAATCCGGAAGCTGCGCTGGAAAGCTTCATCACGCCAATCTCGCTTTATCTCGAAAAAGTGGGAGACGGAAGAAATGCGTGGAATCTTGCGAACCTTGCGCAGCAGCGATTTCCGGAGGAGGCCTTCGCGCACAATCTCGCCGGCTGGGTTAGCCTTGCGAATGGTTATCTTCCGGAAGCAAAAAATTACCTCGAAGCGTCGATTCGTCTGAATCCGCAACTGCCGTGGCCGTATTTCAATCTCGGTCGTTATTTTGAAAAAACTGAGAACCGCGCTTCCGCACTCGCGGCGTACCACGAGGCGTGGAAGCTCGACGAATCCGGAGCGGTCGGCACGCTCGCGGCGCAGAATTACAATCGGTTGCTAGATGAGATCAATCCTCCTGAAACAAAATCTAACCTCACCGAAAATGAGTAAGCTTATCCGCAATCACGATTTTCTTTCGAATCGAGGCGGCAAACTTTTTGTTGAAAATGTTTCCGCAGAAAAATTGGCAGCGAAGTTCGGAACGCCGGTTTACGCGTACTCTGAGTTAAGAATTCGCGAGAATGCGCGACGGGTGAAATCCGCGCTGGCTTTTACCCCCGAGATATCTCGGGGGTTAATCCGCTCCGAACTTTTTTACGCGGTGAAAGCAAATAACAATCTCTCGATTCTCTCGATTTTGCGGAATGAAAATTTGGGAGCGGATGCCGCCGGACCGGCGGAAATCGAACTCGCGCAACGAGCGGGATTTCCGAAAAATAAAATTTTGTATTCCGGCGTCTTTCATTCTGATGAGGAGTTGAAATTCGGTTTGAAGTCCGGCGTGGCGGTGAATGTCGATTCGCTCTCCGCTGCGAAACGGCTGCTGAAATTCGGGAAACCGCCGCTTTTTTCGATGCGAGTGAATCCGGGAATCACGGGAGGCAAAATCCGCGGACTAATTTTCGCGGGCAGCGATGCAAAATTCGGAGAGAGCGTGGCGAATGTTTTACAGGGCTATCGACTTGCGAAAAAAGCAGGAGTAAAAAAATTAGGACTCCATATGATGACTGGCAGCTGTATCCTCGATGAAAATTATTTCGCAGCGGCAGCCGAAAAATTACTTGCAATCGCAGGCGCAATTCGAAAAAAAATCGGTATCAAATTCGAATTCATCGACATCGGCGGAGGACTCGGCATCCCTTATCGACTGAATGAAAAAATTCTCGATGTGGAAAAAGCTGTGAAATTGACCGTGAAAGTTTTTGCGGCGGGCGTCGCGAAATTCGATTTGGGAAATCCAAAACTGCTGCTCGAACCCGGTCGTTTTCTCGTCGGCGACGCGGGCGTGCTGCTTACAAGAATTCAGACAATCAAGCCAAAGACCCCTCGACAAGCTCGGGGCAAAGCTTTCGTCGGGGTGGACGCGGGAATGCAAACTTTGCTGCGACCGGCGCTTTACGGCGCGTGGCACGAAATTTTGTTCGCGGGAAATTTGAACGCGAAAGCTGTAAAAAAAGTTTCGATTGTCGGTCCGATTTGCGAAAACACCGATCAACTAGCGCGTGATCGATTGCTGCCAAAACTGGCGGAAGGCGACTTGCTGGCGATTCTCGATACCGGCGCGTACGGTTTCGGGATGAGTTCGAATTACAATACTCGCGCTCGTCCGGCGGAAGTTTTGGTGAGCGGAGGGAAGGCAGAGATAATTCGCGAGCGCGAAGGTTTGAAGGAAATTATCGGGAGGCAGAGAGTTCCTAACCGACTGAAAAAATGAAAAAAATCCTCCTCAAACTTTCCGGCGAATCTTTCGGAAAAAACGGAATTGATTCGAAAATGCTCGAACGAGTCGCGCGAGAAATCGCAGTGGTGGCGAAAAATGAAATCGCGCTCGCCATCGTGATCGGCGGCGGAAATATTTGGCGGTGGCGCGACAACTCGCACCTCGCCTCCCTCCCCCGCGCGGAATCAGATTTTTTGGGAATGCTCGCTACCGTTTTCAACGCAGCCGCTCTCGCTGCCGCGTTGCGGAAATTGAAAATCAATGTGAAAGTTTTTTCGGCGGTAGCCGCCCCTGTCGAACTCGCGGAAAAATATTCACCGACAGCCGCGCGAAAATTTTTGGAAAAAAGCGGGGTGATAATTCTCGCTGGCGGTACGGGAAAACCGTTCGTGACGACTGACTCGGGAGCGGCGCTGCGCGCGGCGGAATTGAAATGCAATCTCGTGGTGAAAGCGACGAATGTCGATGGCGTTTTTGATCAAGATCCGCGGAAATCGAAAACGGCAAAACTTTTGGAAGAGGTGGATTACAAAACTGCGATCCGCGAAAAGTTGGGCGTGATGGACTTGCAAGCTTTTCGGATTCTCGCAAAAAGTGGAATCCCCACATGTGTTTTTAATTTTGAAAAAAGGGGATTGCTAAAAAAAGCAGTGGAAGGTAAAAATGTGGGTAGCTTGGTTAAATAAATTTTAAGTTTTAAAACGATTTTTAATTCTCTAATTCTTTAATTTTAAAAAATCACGAAATAATTTTTCTAGGGGTTTCAAAATTTATGAATTCAAACATTTAATATTATTTTAAATTTTAAAATTCTAAATTTAAAATTTTTCATGAGTATCTCCGAGCTTCTCGAATCTGCAGATTCACAACTCGCGAAAGCCATCGCACATTTCGCAAACGAATTAGCTGGTTTGCAAATCGGACGAGCAAGCGCAAACCTCGTAGAAAATCTGAGTGTGGAAATTTACGGATCGCAGCAGCCTCTGCGGAATGTCGCTAATATTTCGGTTCCCGATCCGAAAACGCTTTTTATCGAACCGTGGGACAAATCGAATCTCGCCGCAATCGAAAAAGCGATTCGCGATTCGCGTCTTGGTTTGAATCCGAATAACGACGGCGTGCGGATTGTTTTGAATATTCCTCCGCTCACCGAGGAGCGGCGGCGGGAGCTTGCGAAATTGGTTGGCGAATTTGCGGAGAATGCGCGGATTTCGGTGCGGAGAATACGAGAAGATTTCCGAAAAAAAGCGAAAGCTACCAACGAGGCGGAAGGGATTGGAGAGGATGAAGAGAAACTTTTCGGAAAAAAATTACAGGAAAAAGTGGATGCCGTAAACGCGGAAATTGAAAAACACGCGAAGCAGAAGGAGAAGGAAATGATGCAAGTTTGAAGTTCGCGAAGGCGGGTAAAGGCGGGTAAAATGCGCGTATGCTTTTTACTTCGATCGTTGCTTTTATCGTAATTTTTTCGCTTCTAATTTTGGTGCACGAATGGGGTCACTTTATTTCTGCGCGGATTTTCGGGGTGAAGGTAGATGAATTCGGACTCGGCTTGCCTCCGCAAGCAAAGCGGCTTTTCCGCGATCGGAAGAAAACCGAATACACGCTCAACTGGCTGCCGCTCGGCGGTTTCGTGCGAATGAAGGGCGAGGATGCCCACTCGCCAGAACTTTTGAAAGCGAAAGATTCCTTCGCGGCGCAAAAAGTTTGGCAAAGGATTGTGATTGTTTGCGCTGGCGTCGTGATGAACTTAATTGCAGGGTTTCTGCTCTTCACAATTGTTTTTTCGATTGGCACGACATACCTCTCCCCTACCGAGAAAGTGGATGGGATGATTACCGAAAATTCGGATGCAGAATTCGTGAGCGTACAACCGCTCGGGATGTTGGTAAATGAGATTTTAGAGGGAAAACCCGCGGCAGAAAGCGAGCTGAAAGCTTTTGATTTCATCGCGGCAGTAGACGGAGAAATCTTCGCGAACGCAGAGGAGTTCCAGCATTTACTGAAATCTCGCGCCGAGCAAGAAACAACTCTCTTGCTGATTCGGAGGAATCTTGAGTTCGAAATCGCGATCACACCGAATGCAGACGGAGAAATCGGAGTGGCGTTTACCGGTCCTCTCACCGCAGTGCAACTCCGCTATCCGTTTCCGAATTCTTTTCTCGAAGCAGGAAAGGAAACTTGGCGGCTCACGAAACTCATCACCGGCGCAATCGGCGGACTGTTTGGCAGCTTCGTCCGCGGGCAACTGCCGGAAGGAATCGGCGGACCGGTAGCGATCGCGAAAGAAACTTTTTACCGCGCAAGCAGTTTCCTTGCGTTGTTGAATTTCGCCGCGCTACTTTCGATCACGCTCGCGATTTTCAATATTCTGCCGATCCCCGCCCTCGACGGCGGTCGGCTGCTTTTTTTACTGTTCGAGGGAATTTTTCGAAGAAGACCGAGTCCGCGGTGGGAAGCCAAAATTCATACGGCGGGCTACATTCTGCTGCTCGGGCTGATTGTGATCATTTCGTGGCAGGATATTTTCCGGTAAAATCCGGAAAATGTACGATTTAATAATTATCGGCAGCGGCGTAGCTGGTCTCGGCGCGGCGATTTACGCCCGCCGATTTGAGTTGAAAACTCTCATCCTCGGAGATGCGGAGGGCGGAACAATCACGCAAACTCACCTTGTCGAAAATTATCCGGGCTTCAAAAGTTTGAGCGGATTGGAGCTCGCGCGGAATTTGCTCGACCACGCCAAAAGTTTAGGGGCGGAAATCAAAACTGCGAGCGTTTTGAAAATCGAGATTCTTAATCGAGGCGGCAACTTCAAAGTCAAAACCGCGGGCGAGGAATTCGAAGGGCGGACAATAATTTTCGCGACGGGGACTAAACACCGAAAATTGGCGGTGATCGGCGAGCAAGAATTCACGAACCGCGGAGTAAGTTACTGCGCGACATGCGACGCGCCTTTTTTTAAAAATAAAACTGTGGCAGTGATCGGCGGCAGCGATTCGGCCGTGAAAGAAAGTCTCGTCGCTGCAGAACACGCGGCGAAAGTTTTCGTGATTTACCGTGGCGAGAAGTTGCGGGCGGAACCGATTAACTTGCGGAGAATGGCGGCGAAAGAAAATATTGAAGTGAAGTGTTGCGCGAACATTTTGGAAATTTACGGGAACGAAAAAGTGGAGGGCGTGAAACTCGACAACGGAGAAGATTTGAAGCTCAACGGAATTTTCGTGGAAATCGGTAGAACCCCGCGAAGCGAACTAGCGGAAAATTTGGGCGTGGCGATGAATGAAAAAGGTGAAATCAAAATCGACCGTTTCGCGCGCACGAACGTCCCGGGAGTTTTCGCGGCGGGCGATGTGACCGATGCCGATTGGAAGCAGGCAATCACCGGCGCGGCAGAAGGCGCACATGCAGCAAATCAGGCGTTCGAATATTTGCAAAAACAGTAGAAATGCATTGCAATGCGTCTCTACTACAAAAAATTCACTTCTTGATTCTTAATTCAAAATGTCTGACCTCAAAAAACTCGCGCTCGATTACCACCGGAAGTTGCGGGGAAAAATTACGATTGGACTAAAACAGAAATTACGCGGGAAAGAAGATCTCGCACTCGCATACACTCCCGGCGTCGCGGCGCCTTGCCTCGAAATCGCAAAGAATCCTGAGAAGGCGTACGAATATTGTTGGAAACAAAATACGATTTTGATCGTGACAGACGGCACGGCGGTGCTCGGACTCGGCGACATCGGACCGGAAGCGGCGCTGCCCGTGATGGAGGGGAAGTCGCTGCTTTTCAAAGAATTCGGTGGCGTGGACTGTGTCCCAATTTGTCTCGATACAAAAGATCCGCAAGAAATCGTGGAGATTGTTTGCAAAATTATGCCGGCGTACGGCGGGCTGAACCTCGAAGATATTTCTGCGCCCCGCTGTTTTGGAATTGAAGAGGAGTTGAAAAAACGGCTTTCTGTTCCGGTTTTTCACGACGACCAGCACGGCACGGCAATCGTTGTGCTCGCGGGATTGATCAATGCCGCGAAAGTGGTGGGGAAAAAAATTAGCGGAATGAGGGTGGTGTTCAATGGTGCGGGTGCGGCGGGAGTCGCGTGCGCGAAACTTCTTTTGAAGTATGGGGTGAAAGATGTGGTGATGTGTGACCGCGCGGGAGTGATTTACGAGGGGCGGGCGAAAAATATGAATCCAATGAAAATCGAACTCGCTAAAATTACGAACAAAAAACTTTTGAAGGGTTCGCTCGCCGATGCGATGAAAGGGACCGATGTCTTCGTGGGGGTGAGCGCGAAAGATGCGGTAACGCCAAAGATGGTGCAATCAATGGCACAGAAGGCGATTATCTTCGCGATGGCGAATCCCGATCCGGAAATTTTGCCGGATGCGGCGAAGCAAGCGGGAGCTGCAGTGGTGGCGACAGGGCGGAGTGATTTTCCGAATCAGATCAATAATGTGCTCGCCTTCCCCGGAATTTTCCGCGGTGCGCTTGACTTGCGTTGCCCAATCACGGAAAAAATTAAACTCGAAGCCGCGCTCGCGATTGCCCGTTGTGTGCCAAATCCGAACGCGAACAAAATCGTGCCGGACGCGCTGGATAAAACCGTGGCGCAAAAAGTAGCGGCGGCAGTGAGGCGAGCGGCGAAGTGATTTTGTAGTTTGAGGGAGCTTGCCAGCATCCGCGAAGTTCAACCGAGTATCGAAAACAGCTTCACGCCAATTCTTTCGAAAGAAGTTTTTTGAGATTTTCCCTCGTTATTCCCGTTTCTTCCAACACTAATTCGACAATAGACCGCCTCACAGTCAACGGCAATTCGTTAAATTCCGCGCTGCGAGAACTTTCAATACCTAGTGTGTACGAATCAAAAAACTTTTTCAGCCCAACAGCGCCATTTCCATTCACGAGGGAGAGATTATTTACTATTTTTTTAAGTTTATCTACGATACCTTTGACGAAAATTGCTTCATTTGTAAGCTTATCATTACCTTCGTTTAAAAGTTGTTCGAGCTCTTCACAACTTTGGACCGATCGAATGTCAAGATTTTGAACCGATTGAGTGTCAAAATGTTCATTCATGATAAAAAAATTAAAGATTAAAGGACATGATTTTAGCTTTGATTCTGATGTTGTCAACCGTTCTTGAGCAAACTTCGTGTTCATAATTTGCAAACAAGAAATTTTTTAGCATCCTTTCTTTTCCAAATCAAAAACCTCACCAACCCCAAGTAATAAACTAGTACAAACGCAATTCCAAAAAATCCTACCTCCACGCTCGCTCCCGGCAACTTCGCGCCCCATTCTGCGATCCAGAGAATGTAACTCAACAAACCATACGCGAGGAAACCGACGAGAATCCCCGCCGGCAAA
>JAHISY010000008.1 GCA_018817365.1 Patescibacteria group bacterium
CCGACCGATCCGGAAGAAAAAGTGAAGCTGCTCGCGGTACTCGCGCGATCGTACGCCCTTTTTTACACCGATCCGACGCATCGCAAATTTTCGGGAACGGCAGCAGCGTGGGACGGCAGTGATGATCCTGCCGAATTTCAAAAATACCTCGGCTACAATTACGAGCTGCGGGGAAATATGCCGGCGGCGGTGGAAGCCACGCGCGGGCTGGCGGTGATATTCGACGGTGCGGTAGTAAAAACACCATACTTCACAGCTTCCAGCGGGCAAACACTGACGGCGGCAGAGGCGAGGTGGAACGAGACAGAATTCAAATTCGTGAAATCGGTGAGTGATCCGTGGAGTTGCGGATTGAATTCAAATGCGCTCGGCACGAATTTCAGCTGTCCGGAAAATGCGAGCGGACACGGAGTGGGAGTTTCAGGAAAAGGCGCGGCGGGTCTCGCCCGCGAGGGCAAAACTTTCGAGGAGATTCTGGATTATTTTTTCGAAGGGGTGAGCGTGGAGAGGGTTTATTGATAACCTCTCAAGTATGTTGAGTTTCAGTCAATCCCGTAAAGGAAAAGCAGGGGTTTAAAAAAATGGAGGCGACTAAAATTCCCATTTTACCAAACTTGCTTTCCCTCAAAAAGAATTGTTAAAATGAACTCTATTTAATTTTTTGCAATGCGTAAAATTTTCGCAGCCACGGCAGCCTTTCTGATTTCTTCCACTGCTCTGGCTTTTCTCGATGTGGACAGCAGTCATCCCAATCAACAAGCAATCGATTACCTCGCGCAGCACGCTGTTTTGAACGGATATTCGAGCCAGACTTTTCGACCGGAAGGAAAAATCAATCGCGCGGAAATCGCGAAACTTGCCACGTTGGCGCGCGGGATCCAGCCGGATGCGAATAAATTTCGCGACTGTTTTCCGGATGTTGCTATGGAATGGTTCGCTCCCTTCGTTTGTTTCGCAAAAAATGAAGGCTGGCTTGACGGCTATTCTGACGGGAACTTCCGACCAGCCAATCAAGTCAATCGCGCTGAGGCTGCGAAAATTCTGCTCACCGCGCTCGGTGTTGGTTTTACCGACTCGCGGAAATTTGATGACGTGGCAGACGAAGACTGGTTCGCTCCTTTCGCTCAAACAATCCGCAGCCAGCTGCTGCTGGAAACATCTACTTTTTCGGCGAATAGCAGTCTCACTCGCGGTGAAGCCGCCGAAATGATTTTCCGGATTCTTGTCTTGAAAAATTCCGGCGAAAATCTTTTTGACTCTGCTCTCGTCGAAAATTTCGATTTCTCAGAATCTCCTTCCGAGATTCTGGCTGGCAGCATCGATTTTCCCGCCACCGCTTTCACGAATTTACGGATTACCGAATGGTCGGTGAGCGGCGGACTTTGGTCGCAAATACCGATTCTCGAATTTAACGGAAAAAGTTTCGAACTTTCCACGCTGCAAGATTACGTTGCGGCGCTGCGAAAAATTCAAGAACATTTTGAAATTCTCGGCAATTCCAGTTTTGACGAAGCTATCGATCATTACATTTCCGAATTCGAAACAATCAGTCCATTCTTCTCGGAAAACGGCTCAAGTTCGACCATAGTTATCGTTTCGGCGACTTCTTCCGCGACGGTGAGTTTCGCGCCTGATTTCACGAATGTCGATCTAGAAAATGAAACGGCGGTGGCAGCTTGCGGCGGACCGTCGGCGAAATTTAACAACACTAGGATTTACGCCGGTTACGAGAGCTTCCCGCCGACGAACCTCAATCCGCTGCTCGTGAGTTTCACGAACGGGAAACAGGATTGGGTTCGCCGCGATTACGAAACTTCCGCCGACGGAAGTGTCGGTTATGGTTTGCTTTTTGTAGATGAGGAAACGCTTTTTGCGGCTTTCACCTCGCGGGGAACGGAAGAAAATTCAAACTACGATTTCCGCCGCTTCGCGAAGTACGGCTGGCTGAGCGAATATGGCGAGGGAGAGGGGAATCAGATTGCGGTGATTGCGAAAATCAATCCGACGAATGGAGATATTCTCTCCGCGACTTTTCTTTCTGCGAGATTGGACAGCGGGGAAACTAGTTCGCTTACGGTGAAAGATTTGCAAATGAATGGCGGAAATCTCGTGGTTTCCACGGAATGCTGGTACGCTCCGCGGAGAATCGATCGGCAGCCGATGAATCAAAAATTGAGCGCGGATAATCCGCCTTTCGATTACACGATCGAATTCACCTCAAATTTGCAAGAAGCGGTGCGGGCAGAAGCTCCAGGATTCGGGCAGTGATCACAGCCTGACTTTTAATTCTAAATTTATTTAGATTTGATAGAAAAGAAAGAAGTAAAAGCATCGCCGAATTTTGAACTCGCGTCACTCGGGATTAAACAGATGTGCGAACTCATGGCGGATTGGCAAAGACTTCCGGATAATCGGACACACGAGTTGTTTAAAGCAGGGAAAGAGTTGAGCGAGGAAGAGAAGAAGAGGAGTCGTGAGAATAAATACAAACCAACTTATTTTCATTTACTCTCACTTGGCGTTGAAACTGCTATTAAATCGGGGATTTTCGAAGATGAAGAGGAGGCTTCGAAATGGGATCGAGAGAGGAAAAAGATCTTGGTCAAGACAATCATCAATGCGGTAAACCTAGACGGCAGTTCCGCTGATATCAAAGAAGATCAAATCGATGCTGCTGATTTTTTTGCTCGTAAATTTATTGAGAGGGTGGCGGAAATTTTGGACGAAGAAGAATCATTCGATTCGGCTGACAAAAAAGAATTAAAAGAAATAATCAATGTTCACCGAGAAAAAATAGAGAGACTTGTGGGATAAAATCCTCGTGTGCATCTTCCGCAATTTTAGAAAAGGAGGTTGAAACAGCAATCACCCTCGCGTGAAAAACTCCTCCCGATTGAATTCCAGCAGCGTGGAATCCCACACTCGTTTTCCGTTTTTCGTGTTTCGCTCACTCTCGAATTCCTCCCCGTCGAAAACTGCGTCCCGCATGAAATCGTATTTTTGCGCAAGAATATCGCTCTCTTCTTTGATCGCGCGGAAATCTTCTCCGTGAAGAATGTAAAAATTAAAACTCTCCGCGAAATCTTCAAACGGATCACTCATCGCGTAGCCGCTCACAAAATCTTTTCGTTCCGCCATAAATTTTTGCGTCTGCTCATCTTTCCAGCTTAGCTGGTAAAACCGCACGCTCGGATCGTCCGCCGGAATTTTCAAACTTCCGTCCGCGAAACCGCTCGGCGCGAAGCTCGCCCCTTTTAAGCCGCCAAGATCAGCGATGTGTCCGAGTTCATGGACGAAAACCGAGACGATTTCATCCTCGTCTAGATTTCCGCAGCGGAGTTCAATTAAATGAGAGTTTGAAAGCCCGCGCGGACTTTTTTTCGAAAAGAAGAGTTTCATCGAATCAAGACTCGCGGTGAGATCTTCCGGAATTGTCGCGAGGGTTTGCTCGAGAAGAGCTTTGCAATTTTGAACTTCCTTGTTTTCAAGCTCGCGGCTGTTTGCGAGAATTTCCACTTTCAAATTCCGCGCGTCAAATTTTCGCGAAAACTCCGCGAGATTTTCAATCGGTCTTGAAATTTTCGGAATTTCGGGCAGGTCGGGAATGAATGGATTCGCCTCTAGTTTCGGTTTTTCCGGGAAAATCAGCGGGGGATTGATTGCGGTGAAATTCTCCACCGGATACAACTTATCCTCTTCAAGAAGCCCACTCGCAGTATTCATACCCACCGCGACCATGAAAATCGCGAGAACTGCAAATGAAGCAATCTGGCAACGCGTAAAAATTTTAGGGAACATTTGAAGATAAAAAGGGGATGAGCTTACAAAAAAAATGCCGAGATGTCAAGTTTTTAGAATGGCTGAATTCGGGTGCTGAAAGTTTTTCACGTAAGTGGTTTGCCTTTTCAAATCTCCGTCTCTGGAAACTTGTTCCATTTTTCGTGCAAGTGCTTCGCCATCCCTCTTTTAAAAAGAGGGAAAGAAATGTTTTTTTGCGAAAAATAAATTCTCCTTTTCGAGCGAGCGGACATACCTGCCGGCAGGCAGGTTTGAGACTTGAATTTCAGCAGGAGGGATGTTGGCAAACTTCCAACTTCCGACTTCCAATGTCTGATGTCTAGCCGGCAGCGAAACGTTTCTAGAAAATTACCCCCCCGGATATCCGGGGGGTAATTCGCCGATATTATTTAGTTTCTTCTTTTTTCTTTTCTTTCGTAGTGGATTTCTTATCTTTCGCGGAATCTTCAGCTTCGCCATCTGCCTTCTTTTTTGGCGCTTTTTTCGCAGCTCCCTTTTTCTTCGGTTTATCTGTTTCAGCCAACCCCTTCATTGAAAGCGCGATGCGGTGATCATCTAGATTGATTTCAATCACTTTTGCCTTCACTTTTTCTCCCACTGTGAAAGCAATTTTCTCTTTGTCCTCCTCTGTGATTTCCGAGGTATGGAGCAATCCGCTCATTTCATTTGCGAGCTTCACGAGCACCCCAAAAGGAGTGATTTTTTCCACCTCGCCAGTTACGGTGTCTCCCACTGTGAATTTTTCTACATTTTTCAACCACGGATCAGGAGTCAATCTTTTCATCGAAAGCGAGATTTTATCGGTATCAATACCGATAATCACTGCTTCTTTCGTCTCGCCGACGCGCGCGTAATTCGCCGCGTCAGACACTTTTCCCCACGCGATTTCCGAGAGGTGCACTAGTCCTTCTAAGCAATTATTGAACATTATAAAAATTCCAAAATTGACGATGCCGGTAACTTTTCCCTCGATTTTGTCTCCGATTTTTAATTTTCCCATCGCAGTATTTCGCTTTTTGCCAAGCGCGGCTTTTTCGCTGAAAATTAATTTTCCCTCATCCGCCTCTGCGGTGAGCGCTTGCACTGTAAATTTTTCACCGATATATTTCTGTAATCGCGAGAGGATTTCATTCGAATTTGCGCCGTTCACGCGGGGGTAGTGTTCCGGCGCGAGTTGCGAAACAGGAATGAAGGCGCGGATTCCGTTGAATTCGGTCATCAGTCCGCCTTTATTCGCCTCGCGGATCACCACATCCACAGTTTCTCCCGTTTCCTTCATTTCTTTCAATTTGTCCCACGCTTTCTCGCGCGAGGCTTTCCGTAAACTTAAAATAAAGTAGCCATCCGAATTTTCTTCTCCTACCACATACGCGCTCACCTCGTCGCCTTCGATCAATTTTTTCGCCGTATCGAAGCCATCTGCCGCCTCGCGCCCTGCGATAATTCCCGTGTAAGTTCCGTCGATTTCCACGAGAATTTTACTGTTTTGAATATTAACTACTTTTCCAGTAACGGAAGTGCCGAGTTTCGGCGGCGGAGCGATTTGGTCTTCGGCAAGAAGCGCGCTCATCGCGCTGCCGGGGGTTTGTGAATTCATTTTTGCGGGGGTTAAAAAATAAAATGCTTTCCGCGATTTCCGCTTTTTTTTCGCGCAAAGCTAAAAGATTTTAGCGGGAGTTTTGTTTTTTGCAAGTTTCTGAATACGAGAGTTTTTGGCTGCTGCCGGAAGAAGACAGGGTAGAATTTGAATTCTCCGAAATATTTTTCGATCTTGTATTTTTTGGCAAGTGAAGCGGTGGCGGGTAGGGTAAAATTCAAAACAAGATGCTGAGTCTCAATGAAATTCGAAGTCGAGCGATCTCTTTCGTGAAGGAGTACGAATCCGATTTTTACGAAAAAGGCGACACACACAAATTTTGGATTGAATTTTTAGGTAAATGTTTTGAGAAATCTTGAAAGAGTAAAAAAGAAAAGTTAAGATTGGCGCGTGAACGCAGCTACCAAACAACAATTCGGACAATTTTTCACAACAAATTCAGACTACATTTTGCAAGGTTTGGAAAAGTTTATTCTTAATAAAGAAATAATTGACCCTTTTGCTGGTGGACAAGATTTGATTCGTTGGGCAGAAAAGAATCATTGCAATTCGGCACACGGATTTGATTGTGATAAAAACTTAGTAGATAATCGAAAGATTTTCTTCGCTGATTCAATCAATCAACCAAGAAAATACAAATTTGTTTTTACCAACCCGCCTTATCTTCACAAAAATAAAGCAACTCAGTCGATAAAAAATAATTTCTTTTCTGGTGAAAACGCAATCTTTGAGGATTTGTATCAAGTTTCGATCAAGTCAATTTTAAATTGTGAGGAGGGAATACTTATTGTCCCTCTCAATTTTCTTTGCGCCGAAAATTCAAAACGCGTTCGGATTCTGTTTTTCAATCGTTTCGAAATTGTTCGTTTAAATGTTTTTTCTGAGCAAGTCTTTGATGACACGACTTACAATGTCGTGGCCTTTTATTTTCGCAAAAAACTCTCTCTAAAAAATAAAATTTTTGTTCCGACGTGGATTTATCCCGAAGGTAAAAAGATAGGTCTTGTTCTTGAAGAAAGACTTGGCTGGCAATTTGGCGGTGAATTTGTTTCAAGTGTAAAAGCTGTGAAAAATAATTTAGGGGTTCATAGACTCACCGAAGAGCTATTAATAGATGGAGAATATAAAGCTGAAATTGCCATCCAAAATATCAAACATCGCCAATCTCGCAAAATTGATCGTGGAACTCAAAAAAAGCTTGAAGACAATATCTTGTTTTTACGGGCAATCGACAGCAAAAATGGCAAAAAAATCCAATTAGAAAATATTCGAGATTATGATCTCGATGGACTTGCTGGCAAATCAACTTCGCGTAATTCAGCACATTTAATTTTTAGAGAAAAAATATCCATCGAACAACAAAAAGAATTGCTAATCGCATTTAATACAAATCTCAATCTAAATCGTGAAAAATATTTCTCTTTTTTCCTTACCAATTTTCGAGACCACAATCGCAAGCGAATTTCTTTCGACTTTGCTTACAAATTTTTAAATTTTCTTTATCAACAAATGTATGAAAAACAACCAGCACTATTTTAAAATTTCGCAAAAAAATCCAGAAATATTTTGGGATGAAAATTATGTCTTTTTTCGAGAGCACGCACTTTTGGGTGATTATGTTGTCCACACCAAAAAAATTAAAGAGCTTTTGATTACGATTAAGATTCTTTTACAGAAAAAAGAAAAGAGAGTGGTTTTAGAGAAATATTTCGACGAACTTTTGAAGCTTTTGGCGTACAAAAAAGAAGGCAAATATTTAGCGGTTTGCTCCGAATTTTCAGGATTTATCAATGCTTGCGATAAGGATTTGCAAAACGCGCTCAAAAATAAACCGTGGCTTTGGGATGTTTTGGAAAAATATTTTCAAAACAGAATCTTGACGGAGAGTGTCCCGCCCGAATGGGTTCAAAATATTTTAGACAAAGGTGCGGGACGACGAAAAGGCAATTGTGCTGATCGAAAATTAATTTCGATTTTAGAAAGTCTCGACTACAAACAGGTCTCGAGTTGGCAAGACTTCAAAGCAACTAAAAAAGTTGTGGCACGGTGTGCGCTCAAAGAATTCAAAATTGGAAATTTACGACAAAAATTAAAAATAAATCCAAAAGTGAAACAAAATAAAAATTTAGATTTGGTGATAAAAAATAACGATAAAATTTTTATTTTGGAAGCAAAACATCAGAATATGGCTGGTGGCGGTCAAAATTCTTTCATTGATGAAATCATCCGATTGTTAAATTTTTCTGTTGAAAATCCGAATATTTTTTATGTGAGTTTTTTTGATGGTGTGGCGGCGAATGAAATTTTTGGCAACCAAAATGGCGATCCGAAATTACGCGCTCAACAAAAAGAAATTCTTGATAATTTAGCAACGAATAAACACAATTTTTTGGTGAACACGGCTGGATTTAAAGAGCTTTTTAAATGAGTTTTTACAGCCAGCCACACTTTTCTGCAATGCACATGGCATGGACAAGTTATACTTGCGGCAGATTAAAAGGTGATTACACTTATTCAAATCAAATCGTTTACAACAATTTCCCGTGGGCGCAGTCTCCGAGCGCGAAGAAAATTGAAAAGGTGGAAACAGCGGCGCAAAAAGTTCTCGACACTCGCGCGAAATATCCGGACAGTTCACTCGCCGATCTTTACGATCCGCTCACGATGCCGCCCGACCTCGTGAAAGCGCATAACGCGCTAGATAAAGCTGTCGATCTTTGTTATCGCCCGCAACCTTTCGCGAAAGAAGCCGACCGTGTGGTGTTTTTATTTGAGCGGTACGAGGAGTTGGTGAGTGGGTTGTTGAAGGGGTTGGAGGAGAAATTTTAAATTTTTAAAAAATTTTTAAAATGAAAAATTCATTACCCGATATAAAAATTCCGATGGTCGGAAAATTTCAAGCCACAATTGGTTCAATTTCTTGTTCTATTGGAGATTTAACCGGGACATTAGAAAAATTTGAGAAAAATTTTCGCGGACCAATTTTAGCATTCTGCACTCGCACTGAATTTCTGATTGATGACTTAATCGAGGTAATTTCTTTTTATATTTTAGGGATCGACTATTCCGAAAATAATCGTAGATTTTTTTCGGAAAAATTATTTAAAAATTATTTTAATCTTAATTGTAAATTAAACTTACTCCGTGAACTTTTAATCGAAGCCGAAACGAAGATTCATAAAACAAAGCAAGTCGAATTTAAAGACAAAAAAGAACTTGTTAAGCTTATGAAAAATGAACTTGAAACCTTTAGAAAGACACGGAATAAATTTGCACATGCTCAAACTTCACCACGCGTTAACTCAAAAAATGGTGTGGTCGATGTTGTCTTGGTTGAAGGAGAAAAAGAAACGAAAATTGATAAATGTTATATTAATAAGATTCTTAAAAATTTACAGATTCTCAATTCTGCTCTTGCAGAATATCGTCAAAATTTCCAATCAAATAAAAACCCAAAGATGACCGACAACAATAAACCCCAGCCATAAACCCAATCGTCTAAACCGTGATTGTCTGAACGCGGATTCATCGGATTCACCAGATTTCTCGGATTCTTTTCTTTGAGCTTGGCGTGAAGATATTGCAGAGTGGTGATTTGTGAAGGTGGTAATCTGCGTAATCATAATAATCAGCGTAATCCGAGTTCAGACAAAAAGTTTCAGCACGCGGTTTCCCACGCAATCATGGCAATCCGTGAATCAGGAAAATCAAGATTCAAGATAATGTGAAAGAAAAATGGACAAATTCGCGTATAATTTTCTAGTGCATTCACCAAAAACTGATTTTCTGGATATCGAGCTTGTGCGGCGCTCGCTCGCTGATCCTGACGAATACGCCAAAATTGTCGAAAAATACGAAGCGCCGTTGTTGCGCTACCTGCTCCGCATTTCCAATATCTCGCGAGAGGAAGGGGAGGATTTACTGCAAAATGTTTTTTTGAAGGCGTATCAAAATCTCCGCGACTTTGATACGAGTTTGAAATTCAGCAGCTGGATTTACAGAATTGCCCA
>JAHISY010000109.1 GCA_018817365.1 Patescibacteria group bacterium
AGAATACAGGAAAGAGTTTTTCAAAATGAAGCGAGGGGAAGAGAAAAAAGTATTACGCTCGCAGATCGAAGCTTTTTATCGCCTCGTGAATAGCTATCTCATTGTCCTTGAAAAAACTTACCAAAAGAAAGGTTTTCTCGAAGCGAGCGAGCGGACTTACGAGGACAAAATGCATTTTCAGAAGAGCTTTGCATTTTTTTCAGGACGGCATTTCGTGCATCTCGGTCATTTTTTTCTCGACAAAACTTCTCGTTACGGTCACAGTCTAGGTCGATGGGGTGTCACGGTTTTGATTTTTATTTCTGCGTTTGCAGGAGTGTTCGCGCTTTTCGACCAAATTTCCGCTACCTCGATGTTTGAAAATTATTCTGCTCACAGCGGAATCTTCGATTATTTTTATTTCTCACTCGTAACTTTCACCACGCTCGGCTATGGCGACATCGTACCGATTACTTTCGCCGAAAAGCTTGTGGTAGGGTTGGAAGTTCTGCTCGGATTTACGATGCTCGGTATTTTTATCAATCTAATCAAACGGAGATTCGGATAAATTTATTTTGACAGCAAATGAGTTTCAAGAATTAGAAAAATAGAAATTGACCACGAATAAATCTCATCTAATTTTTTATTCGAAAGTGGGTTGAGGGTCATCGAATATTTCGCAAGTTTTCCAGCATTTGCTGTGGATCATGCGCAGCGTGAATCGCTTCCTCAGGAGCAATTTCATCTTTTTTCACGAATTCAAGGAGGTGATCATCGAAGAGTCGCATTCCGCTTTCGCCGTTGATTTGCATTTGAGAATAAATTTCCGAGATGTTCATCTCGCGGATTGCGTGAGCGATTCCCGAATTCAAAAACATAATTTCCCGCACGCACGCCCGACCGCTGTCGTCTTTTTTTGGAATCAACCGTTGGCTTATTATTGCCGAAATCGAGTGTGAAAGTTGCAGCGCGATTTGCTTTTGCTGCCCTGCCGGAAAGACATCCACGATTCTCTGAATTGCGCGTGGCGCGTCGTCGGTGTGGAGAGTGGCGAGTACGAGATGACCGGTTTCTGCGAGGGTGATTGCGGTTTGAATTGTTTCGAGGTCGCGCATCTCTCCGACTACGATTACATTCACATCTTGTCGGACGGTGTGCTTGACTGCCTCCGCGAAACTCTTCGTGTCGAGTCCCACCGCTCGCTGCGAGATCACCGCTTTTTTTCGTGGAAAAGTAAACTCAATCGGATCCTCAATTGTGACGATTCGCACCTCGGAGTTTTCATTGATGAAGTTCAAAAGACTCGCGAGCGTTGTTGATTTTCCTGAGCCGTTCGGACCGGTGACGAGGATCAAACCTTCATTCCGTATTGCTCGTTCGAGAACTGTTTTTGGAATACCAATCTCCTCCGGCTTTGGAATTTCAAGTGGAATCGCGCGGAAAGCGATCGCCGGTCCGCGGGTTTCTTCGAAAAAAGTTACTCGAAAACGCGAGAGTCCCAATCGTTCAATCGCAAAATCTATCTCCTTTTCTCTCCGTAGTTTTTGCAAACCGCTTCTGCCGATGATTTCCACCGCAATTCTTTCGATTTCTTCTTTCGGAAGCGGTTTCGCGTTTTTCAGCGGTTTGATCTTCCCATTTTTCATACGGAAGAAAGGCGGCTCATCGGTAATTAAATGGAGATCAGAGCAATTGGTTTCGATTTGCTGCGCGAGAAGCTTTTCGATATCGGCCATTTTTGATGGATTATTTATTTTATCGTTTCATTTTACCACAAAATAATTTCAAACTCAAGAGTTTTTACCGTTTTTGCCACACTTTTTCCTGGCGGCACAAAAGTCGCTGGTCGGCGGGATCGTCCAAAATTTTGGCAATCAATTTTTCGAGCCGGACATTGTCTTGGCTGCCTTTCACCAAAATCAGGTCACCAGTTTGGATTTCCTTTTTCAGCCATTCGGCGGCGGTTTCCGCTTTTGTAAAAAATTCTGCCGGTTTTTTTCGCGCGCGGGCGGTGGTTACAAAAAACTTCGCGGCGCCGTAAACTCCGATTACCACATCGGCAATCTCCGCGGCTTGTTTCGCTGCCTCGCGATGGTATTTTTCCGAATCGGGTCCGAGCTCGTTCATTTGACCCAAAACGACGATTTTCCGTTGCGCCTCCAGCTGTCCGAGCGTGGCGAGAGCGGCGGCGAGGCTTGCCGGATTTGAATTGTAGCTGCCGTCGATAATCCTCGATCCCCGAATCCCTTCCAGTAAATTCAACCTGCCTGGCGGCAGTCGGAAATTTTTTAACGCCTCGACACTTTTTTTCAAACCGATACCTTCCACGACTCCGACGGTAATCGCGGCGAGTAGTGACGGTAAATTTTGCCGACCCAAGACTGGCGCACGGAATTGCGCGGTCTCACCTTTCCAAGAAATTTCCGCCGAGAGCCCGCCCAAGTTTTCCCGAATTTTCGTCGCGCGGAGATCGGCGTCCGCCGCGGTTCCGAAAAATATTTTTTTCGCGCGAGTCGTTGCCGCCCGCGAAAATTTGTCGTCGGCATTCAAAATCGCCACTCCCGGCGCGGGCAGATTCGCGATCAACAAACTTTTTTCTGCCGCGATTTCCTCGACATTTCGGAAATTCTCGAGATGAACCGGAGTCGCGTTCAAAAAAACGCCAATTTGCGGCTCAATAATTTTCAACAATTTCGGGAAATCGCCGGGCGCGTCAATGCCGAGCTCGAGGATAATTTTTTCGTGCGGTAATTTCGTGTAGCCGCGCCATTCCGCGCGGAAAAGAATGCCGAGCCACTTCAGCGGATTGGAAAAACCAGACTCCTCCTCGAGGAGAGTGAGTGGCACGCCAAAATCGGAATTCAAACTTTTGGCGCTCGCGAAAGTTTCGAAACGCGTCGAGAGAATTTTCGCTGTCGCTTCTTTTGCCGTAGTTTTGCCAACTGAGCCGGTAATCCCGATTACTGTCGAGTAAATATGGACTCGCCGGCGCGCGTGAAGGATTAAAAACTTGACGATGAGTTTGCGGAAAAATTTTTTCACGAGAATATTTTAGAGCCAAAAAATTTCTTTCGCGAATCCATTATTTCTCCAAATGCCTTCGCACCTCCCGCCTTCGCTCTCCGAGCTACGGCGGGCTTCGCCAGCATTTCTACAGCCACACGATTTCATTTAAAAGTTTTGAGTTTCTCCACCAAGTCATCTGTCGCTTCGCGTAATTGCGCGTATCCCGCTTGATTTCGTCGACAGCTTTTTCGAAACTTTTTTCTCCCGCCAAAAAATCGAGCAGTTCACGATAACCGTGACCCCGGAGGGCAGGGGAGTAGCGGTCGTATTTTTCCGCCAAGTTTTTCACCTCGTCGAGAAGTCCGGCAGCCATCATTTTTTCAACACGGCGGTCGATTCGTTTGTACAATTTTTCACGCGGTGGATTCAGACCGAGCAGCAGGCAATCAAATTTCCTCCGCCCTTTTTTTGCACTCTCCAAATTTTCCGATCGCTCGATTGCCCGAATGAGGTGATGGCGATTCTCCGGCGGGATTTTTTCCGCAGCTTCTGGATTGAGTTTCGCGAGCAGCTTGTGAAGTTGCACCGGATTTTTTTTCCAAATTTTTTCAAGCTCGGCGCGGCGGGCATCATTCGATTTTTTGGGAAATTGGAAATTCTCGACGATTGCCGAAATCAGAAGCGTGTGCCCGCCGCTCAAAATCGGCAACTTTCCGCGCTTCGAAATTTCCCGAATTTTCCGTTCCGCCAACTTTCGATACTCCGCCACGCTCACTGTTTTTTGCGGCGAAAATTTCGCGACGAGGTGGTGCGGAATTTCTCGCTGTTCCTTTGTAGTCGGCGGCGCGCTCCCGATTTCCAGCCCGCGGTAAATCTGCCGACTGTCGGCATTCACGATTTCCCCGCCGAATTTTCGCGCGAGCGCGATTGCAAATCCGGTTTTACCGCTCGCGGTCGGTCCCAAAATTACGAGCAGCGGATTTTTCACTCTGCTGGCGAGCCACGCGGAAACGAGTATTTCGGCTTTTTTGATTTTCAAAATTTTTTCGAATAAACTTCTCAAGAATTTTAACCCTAAAAATTATGAAAAAAATTATCGCGGCGTTTACGCTCACCATGCTTCTTTCCGGTTGTAATTTCGGCAGCGGACCTGCCGAGACGATTCCCGACGAGATGGAAGAAATTCAACCGGCTGAAACTGCGCTCGACGATAATCTTTTTATCGCGCTCTCCGCCGAGATTCTCTGTCTGCCAAGCAGTCGCTCCGAGGCTACCGCGGAAGAGATTGAAATTTTCGCAAAAAATATTCTCAAAAATGCGGATGTGAGCGAGGAAGCTTTCAGCATTTATCAACAAACAATCGAAGCGGATGCGGCGAGCAAAAAAGAAATTTCCCTCGCGATTTTGGGGAAGATGGGGGAATTTTGCACGATTGTCGAAGGAGGGGAGGAGGAGATTGCGGAGGAAGATTTAATCGAAGTGGAAGATTCGGAAGAAGTTACGGAAACCTCCAAAGAGGAGGCAAAGATTGTGGAGAATAACGAAGAGAAAATTTGTGTTGTTAGCGGTTGCAACGGAGAAGTTTGTGCAGAAGAAAGTTTTGACAGTGCCTGCGTAGCAAAAAAAGAATATCAATGTTACAACAGTGCTATTTGTGAAGTTCAAGAAGATGGGGAGTGTGGATGGACTCAGTCTCTCGAACTTGTAAATTGTTTAGCAGAGATGGAAAATTAATTTTACAAAATTTGCATTCTAAAAATTTCTCGCTAAAATCCCTCTACATTTCGGGCTGGAGAAAGCAGGTTTCTAAATCCTGCCGAGGCAAAACCGTTTATTTCAAAAGGTTTGCTGACTTCAGTTCGACAGCAAATCTTTTTTTTTATTACTTCACAATGGCAATCACAAAATCCAAAAAGTCGGAGATTCTCGCGGATCTCGAAAACGAATTCAAAAATTCGAAGTCGGTCGCTTTCACCGCATACACCGGCATTACCGTTGCCGCGATTCAAGAGTTGCGCAGAAAACTGCGCGAAACAGGTGCGCGGATGATTATCGCGAAAAAAACCTTGATTAGTCTTGCCGCCAAAAATTCTGGCTTGAAAGAAATTCCGGATGAAAGTCTAGTGGGACCGGTGGCGGTGATTTTTTCTCACGAAGATGAACTCGCCGGTTTGCAGTTGATCGAAAAATCAAAGAAGGATTTCAAGCAGCTCGAAATTCTCGGTGGAGTTTTTGACGGGGAGGTTCTCACAAAAATGAAGGCGCAACAGCTCGCGCAACTTCCTTCGCGAGACGCGCTGCTCGGGCAGATCGTAGGATTGCTCGCGTCGCCGCTTCGCGGATTCGTGGGAATCGGCAATTCGCTGATTGCGGGATTCGCGCGAGTCGTTTCAGAAATTCAGAAACAAAAGGAAGCGCAGGTTTAATTTTCAGTTTTTTTAATTATTTTTTTAACCCCATTCAAAATGTCTGACGAAAACACTAAAGGGACTCCAGCTGATCTCTCCTCCGCTGAAGCTACGGCGGACAAGCCAGCTGAAGAATCCTCCTCCGCTTCTGACGAAGCTACGGCGGATGAGAAAAAGGATGAAGCTTCCAAAGCTCCGGCAACGGAAGAAAAAGCGGCTGAAAAGCCAGCGAAAAAAGAAGTTGCGAAGGAGAAGTCCAAACCTTCGGTTGAGCTTTCTAAAGAAGCTCAAAAAATTCTTGATGCGGTGAGCGAACTCAAAGTTCTCGATCTCGCGAATCTCGTGAAAGCGATGGAGGAAAAATTTGGCGTGTCGGCGGCGGCTCCGGTCGCGGTCGCGGCTGCTCCGGCGGCTGGTGGCGACGCGGCAGCGGAAGAAAAGTCTTCCTTCTCGGTCGAATTAACCGCGGCGGGCGCCAACAAAATCGGCGCGATCAAAGCGGTGAAAGCGATTACCGGTGAAGGTCTCGGCGAAGCTAAAGCGACTGTGGAATCGGCGCCGAAAGTTATCAAAGAAAATGTGCCGAAAGCGGAAGCGGAGCAAATGAAGAAAGATTTGGAAGCGGCGGGCTGCACGGTGGCGTTGAAATAATAGTTCGTTAATCCAAAAAACCTGCGGACATCTTCGTGAAGACTGCACAGTTGTGTTGAAGCAAGAACTCGTTAACCCACCACTTAAGTGGTGGGTTAACTTCAAAGTCGAAGAAGCGGGTGGAGTGATTCATCCGCTTTTTTAGTGCAAAAATTCTGCGAGTGCCTCCTCCCAACTCCGCATCTTCGGAAGCTTCGTATTCTGCAAAACGGAATTTCTTGGTCGTTTTGCCGGAGTGGGGAATTCTTCACTCGCGACGGGAATCACCTTCACATCCATCCCCGCGAGCCCGAAAATCTTTCGCGCGAAATCCGCCCACGAAGTTTTTCCCAAATTCGTGAGATGAAAGATGCCGCTTCGATTTTCGATGAGAATTTTTTTCACCGCCTCTGCCAAATCTTCCGAAAAAGTCGGGCAGCCGATTTGATCTGCCACCACTTTAATTTCACAATTCCGCTTGCCGAGTGCAAGCATCTTTTCCACGAAATTTTCACCCTCGCCAAAAAGCCAACTCGTTCGAATTATCGCAAACTCGCATCCACTTTCGCGAATCGCTTCCTCTCCTTCGAGTTTCGTTTTCCCGTAAAAATTAATCGGATTCGGTTCGTCTTTTTCTGGAAATCCGTTTTCATTCTCGCCGTCGAAAACATAATCAGTCGAAAAGTGAATCAGCTTCGCGCCGATTTTTTTACAAATCCGCGCGAGATTGCCGACTGCCGTTGAGTTCACTTTTTCCGCCAAAATTTGATCCGTTTCCGCCGCGTCCACTTTCGTAAAAGCCGCTGCATTTACGACGAAGTCGGGTTGCGCCGCCTCCAAAATTTCCGCGACGGCAACAAAGTCGGTGATGTCGAGTTCATTTTTCGAGAAACTTTGCAATTCGGAGCTGCCAGAAAGCTCTTTTTTCAAGGCTTTTCCGAGCATTCCGTCCGAACCAGTGAGAATTATTTTTGGCATATTGCACGGATTTAACCTACCACCTAGGTGGTAGGTTAAATTAAACGTTGAATTTAAACACGCAAACATCGCCGTCTTTCATCTCATAATTTTTTCCCTCCGACCGAATCCACCCCTGCTCGCGCGCCGCTGCTTCGCTGCCCGCTTCGATCAATTTTTCGCACGCCACCACGTCCGCGCGGATGAAACCTTTTTCAAAATCGGTATGAATTTTTCCCGCAGCCTGCGGCGCGGTCGAATTTTTCCGCAGCTGCCATGCTCGCGTTTCCTTTTCTCCGCTTGTGAAAAAAGTAATTAAATTCAAAATTTCATACGCCTCGCGAATCAGCCGGTTCAAACTCGATTCGACAAGCCCGAGATCTACGAGAAAAATCCGCGCCTCCGCCTCGTCGAGTTCCGCGAGTTCGCTCTCGATTTTCGCGGAAATCGGAATCACTTTTTCAGTCTCCGCCAAATCTGTTCGTCGTCGAAATTCTGCTGCATCAAATTTTGCCAAATTTTCTTCGCTCACATTCACTGCGTAAATCAAAGGTTTTGCAGTCAAAAGTTGCAGCTCGTGAAAAATCTTCGTTTCCTCCTCACCTTCGATTTCCACGCTTCGCGCAGGCTTTTCGTTTTCGAGAGCCTCGCGAATTTTCGCGATCAATCCTACCGCGATCTTCGCTTCTTTTTCACCCCCTCGTGCGCGCTTCTCGAAATCCGCGTTTCGTTTCTCGAGAGTTTGCAGATCGGCGAGAATTAGTTCCGTCCCGATCGTCTCGACATCCTCTGCCGGATCGGGTTCAGCCGAGATGTGTTGGATGTCCGCGTTTATGAAATCGCGGACGACTTCGACAATCGCATCTACCTCGCGGATGTGGGCGAGAAATTTATTTCCGAGACCCTCGCCTTCACTCGCGCCTTTCACCAAACCCGCGATGTCCACGAATTCAATCGCAGCCGGGACTTTCTTCGCCGATTTCGAAATTTCCACCAATTTTTCCACGCGCGAATCAGGCACCTCGACGATGCCGATATTCGGATCAATCGTGCAAAACGGGTAATTCGCCGCTTCCGCCGAATGTGATTTCGTGAGCGCGTTGAAAAGCGTGGATTTCCCCACGTTCGGCAGTCCGATGATTCCGATTTTGAGAGCCATATTTTGGAAGTAAGAAATATAAAACAATTCTCGGTTTTTTCGATTCTATTTGCTCAATTACTAAATTAAAGTTCCCAAATTTTCAAAATCCAAATCTCAAATTCCAAATAAATTTCAAATCTTAAAAAATTTAAAACAGTATTTACAAGCAACAGTACAGCTTTTCGAAAGTCTGTGATCCGATAATATTAGAAGATTAGGAATTGATCATTTGGTTAGCTATTTTGTTAATGAGTTGAGGGTTCACCCATTCTTTTTCTGTTTCTAAATTGCTTTTCGGCGTATTTTTTGCTAAAATTGAAAACCGATTTTAACTTATTTTAGTGGAAAAGTTTGCAAAACTCATTTTCGGAAAAAGAAAAGCAGGTTTCACGATGGTTGAGCTGATAGTTGTGATTGTAATTTTGGCGGCAATCACGACAGCCGCGGTGCCGGGTTTCATTGCTTCGCTGCGCCGCGCGAAATTCGAAAAAACAGTGGAAGAAATAGTAGTTTTACTTGAAAAAGCGCGCACACAGGCACTCGCGAGCGAACTCGATTCGGCTCAAAAAATCCCTTCGGGAGGCTATGGAGTTTTCTTTGATTTCACTTCCCTTGTTCCCCCCACTGATCAAAAGGCGGTGCTTTTTGTCGATGATTGGAATGCCGATCCGGACGAAGATGGCGACGGAAGCGATGCGGCAGCGGTGAATATAAATTACGCGGATGAAGATATTGCCAACCGCATTCTTCCCGACGGGAAGTATACTGAGGGAGGTGATTCTGAGCTGGCAGTGGTAACGATTAATGACCCGAAGTACATTCGCATCGAATCACTTTCGGGTACGAAACTTGCCGATTCCAGCGCGTGGGATCACGCGTTGGACAACGAGATTGTCGTGATTTTCGAACCGCCGTTTGCGGAAACAAAAATTACCGGATGCAATTCAGGCAACCCGGACGTCGATCTCCAAAAATTCGAAGTCGAAATCGAACTCATAACAGAAGACATTTCTCGCACAATAAGATTTAACCGCATCACCACCACACCCCAAGTTATCGAAAATTAATGTTTGTCAAAATTAAATCGCGGAAAGGAGAAACGCTCGTCGAAGTGTTGGTTGCGCTTGTGCTGCTCGTGGTGGGGGCGCTGAGCGCGCTTCGTTTGCTCGGGCTCGCTAGTATCAACAATCAGATTACGAAAGAACGCGTGATCGCCACGAATCTTGCCCGCGAGGGCTTGGAGGCGGTAAGAAATATTCGCGACACGAGTTGGCTACGGTTCGCGGGGGAGCGGAGACTTTGCTGGAATAATCTCGATGCTTCATCATGTCTCGATGATGATTCTGATGGAATTCCAAACGACCCGATTATTCACCAAAAAAACTACCTCGCAAAATTCAATAATACGAACTTCCGTTGGGAACTCGATGCTACGGATTTGACCAGCCGTCTGAATTTGGGAGATGGGCTTGATGCCGACGATTTGAAATATCGCCTCCAGCTTAATGCGAATGGAGTTTATAATCACGATGCGGCTGGTACCGATACGATTTATTTTCGCGAGATTTACACCGAATATATCGAACCTGATCAAAGCTTAGCTGCAGACGAAAGTGCGAACATTCTCCGCGTCACGTCAAAAGTGGAATGGATAGATCGCGGGAAAATTAGCGATGTCACTCTCACCACGCTTCTCACTGATTATCTCGGTCGCAAAAATCACGACTAATTTAAGATTTTAAATTTGAAATTCTCTCTATCAAATCGTTTAAAAAAACTTCTCTCCTCGCGACGGGGCTTCACGCTCGTGGAGGCAATCGTGGCACTTTCGATTTTTTTGATTGTGATAGCGATGGCGACGGGGATTTTTACCGATTCCTTTGCAAGTCAACGTAAAATCAAGCTTTCTCGCACTCTTTACGAAGAAGCGCGGATTGCGCTTGAAAGAATCGTGAAAGAGGTGCGGCGGGGCACAATTGATTACGAAGAATATTGGAATCGTTTCCAGTATCAATCGGGAGAGACTGACAATTCGTTTTATGGCGAAAATTACGGAGATTACGCTAGGCAGTTTTACCGTAATTCGAGCGGCGACGTGCCGGCGGTGGTCACTCGTTTCGACGAGAATGTAGGTGAGAATTCCGGAGCTGATCCGCTCGGTGATGCTGCTTCGCTTGCAGTTTGCGGAGCTGGGTTCGTACCAGCTATTCCCGGAAGCTCCGGCTACGAGCAATGCGAACTTTATATCATCACTGCGGAGGGAACGGAAAAGACAGTCATTAAATTAATGCCCGAAATAGTGGATGGCGAAACCGAATATCGTCTCACGATGTTCAAACTTCCCGGTCGCGACTCGGATGCGGATGGACAGATTGACGAATGGAAAATTCGAAATGGAGCTGATCCGAGTTCTTCGAAATTCTATGATTTCTGTTCGGCTTACGATGCCGGTGGAGTGTGCACTACTCGTCAATTTCAAAAAATCCAGCCAGATTCAATCAAAATTACGAGTCTGAAATTTTATATTTCTCCGCGCGAGGATCCGCGAAAAGCGTTCGCGGAGTTTACCGATGATGTGCAGCAGCAGCCGCACGTCACGATCGAGCTCACCGCTGAGCCGAGCGTCGCGCGAGTCCGCGGAATTCGCGGGGATGCGCCGACCGTCACGATTCAAACCACCGTCGGCGCGCGCGCCCAAAATGAGGTTAAATAAAGTTAAAAGTTTTCGTTAAATGTTGAAATCTTTTTACCAACTTCGCAAAAGCTTTCGCGACACTCGCGGGGTTTCGCTGATTATTACGATGGGGCTCACAATTCTGCTCGTGGTGATCTCGACGACTGCAACGCAACTCGTGTTGGGTTTTATGCGGACAACTTTTCAAGTTGAGCGGGCGAATATCGCTTATTCTGCCGCGGAAGGAGGAATAGAGCTTGCGCTTTACGATCTCGCGAATTACAAAGACGGCTACGAAACCGATTCCACACAATCGGTTTGCGGGAGCGGCACGAGTCTCACGCAGACGAATAATTTCGATGATGGCTGCGATAGCACCCATGAATATCGTTTTGTAAATTTCACCGACTCTGCAATCTCTGGCGGGAGGGGATTTTGGCAACTTTTTTCGCGCACGCTTGCTTCGAGCGGGAAATATTATATTCCCAATCCTTATTTTGCCGGCGATAAAGATGGCAATCTTGAGGCTGACGAGTGGGGGGAACTCGCGAAAGATAATCCGATTAGCTTAAGTCTGCTGATTGACAACAATCCCGCGGGAGCCGAGCCGAAAGATCGTTTTCTTTATCTCTCAGATTCTGTTGAAAAGAAAATTATTTTTGATCCGGGCGATGGCTGGGATCCGGACGTGAATGGCAATGACGAAGACGAACTGCTAACGTGGACTTTCGCTGCGCTTGACGGGATTAGCACCGAATATACGCTGCAAGGCGTGATTTGGGAATCCGATTTTTTGAATCAAGATTGCGATGCTAGTGGAGTAGTTGATGCTGATGATGGATACTGTTTCATTTTTGATCTCAATGACAATACAGCCCACAATCCCAGCACTCCGGATGGAGATTCGTACGCGGGAGAGGATATCAACCGCAATTTACTAAGCGGAAGTGATTCAATCGGCGCCAGCTTCAATCGTGTTTCCAGCGTGGAAGAAACTTTTCTTTATTCGACTCCGCAGAAATTTCTCACCGATCTCGGCAGCGCGATGGCTGAGTTCAATCCGAACGATCAGTGGGTGAGCGCGCGATTGACGATCAATCTCATCGCCACGCTCTCAGAAACCTCGCGGGATACGAGTGCGAGCAATGACGATAGTTTACAATTCAAATTTGAAAGCAATGAAGCGTGGGCGGATGAATACACTTTCATCATTGCCGAGGGTTTCTCGGGGAATGTGAAGCAGAGTATTGAAACTCGCTTCCGCCGCGAGAGCGCGATTCCGATCTTCTCGTACGTCATTTTCCAATAATTTTTTTGTACTCACGCCGCCTCGCAATATAAATATTATTAGGGCTTGTATTTTCCATAAATTAATTTTATTACAGCTAATTTTTTAGATGCCAAAGCTACCTGCCTGCCGGCAGGCAGGCGCGGCATTGATAGCTTTTTTTATCGCGAATTGGTATCACCTTTTTAGTTTCAAATGTTAAACTCGCGCGCGATGAAGCTCACGCTTTTTTCCGATGGGGCGGCACGCGGCAATCCCGGTCCCGCCGCTGCCGGCGCGATTATTCAAAATCTGAAAAAGGAGGAGGTGGCTGCGATTTCGCAATTTCTCGGGAAAGCCACCAACAATCAAGCCGAATATGCGGCGGTGATTTTGGGATTAAAAAAGGCGCTTGAATTCAACCCGACTGAAATTCAGATCTTCCTCGATTCGAAGCTTGTGGCGGAGCAGCTCGCCGGACGGTGGAAAATCAAAGATTTGGAATTAAAAAAATTTGCTGAAAAAGCCCACGCGCTTCTCGCGCAATTTCAAAAATGGGAGATCGCCTACATCCCGCGCGCGCAAAACAAAAAAGCGGATTCACTTGCGAATCAAGCACTCGATTCCCACGGATTCAAAAAATCCTCATTTTGCTTTTCCGGCAGCCGCTTTCGCTAATTTTGCGACTCCTGATTTTCTCCGTGCCGCTGTTTTTTTGCGGATCAAATTCTTTTTCGCTGCTTTGTCGATTGCTTGGTAGGCCGTCTTCACTGCCTCCGAAATTTTTCCCGCCGCTTCTTTACTTTTCACGAGTTTCTCCACGATTTTTATCGAAGTGTGCATTTTTTCTTTCCGAATGCGATTGCGCGCGGTTTTTTTCTTGTCTTTCCGCATTTCGTTGATGGCAGATTTAATGAGAGGCATCGGGTTTAAAATTTATGATTTAAAATTGCAGGCTTGAGAGCCAGAGCCGGTGAATTTTATACTCGAAAAAAAGTTCGGGCAAGTCAGCCCCAAATTACGAGTTTAATCTTCTCTTCGGAAATTGCGCGCAACATTCGCAGCGTGTTTACGCGGGTTTTATCTAATTTCACCACTACGATTTTTATTTCATCCTTCCCGATTTTCTCTGCATCTCGCGGCAGTTCCACTGCTTTGATTCCGAGATTCAGCTTCTCTCGTAATTTCGCCACGCTCACATCCGCGCCTGCGAGCACCGCATGTTTCGATTTTTTCACGAGTTTCTTGAGGAAATTCACCTCTTCCTTTTTTGGATTCCGAAAAATCACTGCTGCTCTTGTCCTCAAAATTTTCTCCGCTTCCTGCACCGAATTCACTTTCCCGCCGAAATATGAGCTCAAAACAATCCACCCGATTGCGAGCAAAATTCCGCTCGTCGCCGCTGCCGCGAGAGCTTCTACCAAATTTTCACGCGAAGTGGCGCTGCTTTCTCCATGGAGCGTGGTGAAAAATTTGAATTTCGAACGAGCATTGTATTTTTCAATTTCATCGATCAGAACTTGCTTTGTCGCCGCGGAAACGAGATCCCGCTCGCTACTCTCGCCGTATTTCGCTTCGATTAAAAAATTCAGTTTCGCTTGCGGGGAGGCCGAGAGCAAAACTGGAGTGCCTGAGATTCCGCTCACTTTCTCTGCGAGAGTGGGGGAGCGCAGCCAGCCTGCCACTGTTTTGGCGAAGTCGTCCGCGAGTTTTGTCGCGTCGAAACTTTTTTCGCTCACACTCTCCTCGCTTACTCCCACCGAAAAAAGCAGCGTGAGCTTTTCTTCCGGCGGCTGCAAAAAATACATTGCCGTTGCTGCGAGGGTGGTGGCTGCCGCAATTAAAAATACTGTCAGCCATTGTCTTCGAATTAGCCCCAAAAAAGCTTGAAAGTCCATTCTTCAAAATTAAAGCGGAGGAAGTTTAGCAGAAAAGATTTGATTTTTCGAAAAGCTCGGGAGAACGCACCGCACTTTTAACAGTCAGGAGATTTTTGGTTTGAAAAAATAATTCACCCCCATCTTTCACTTTCCGTTTCGCCTTTTTCAAATTTCCGCCTCTAAAGTTAACCTACTGTAGTTTAGACAAAAAGAATTTCTACCAACTTCCGAAATCCAACCCCTGGGGTTGAAACCATGGGGTTGAAACCACCGCGCAATATTTTAAAATTCTGTCTATCGACCCCTGGGGTTGATCCGTCAAATCTCCGTCTCTACTTCCCTTCTCTAAATTTTCAAACTCCTGCTTCGCCTTCCCTCTTTAAAAAGAGGGAAAAGACAGTTATCGCGAATTTTGGAAAACAAGTTAAAAATCCACTTTCCACCTTCCACCATCCAATTTCCAATCAGTTTGGGGAGATTTGAGACTCGAATTTCAGCAGGCGGGCGGTTAGCAAACCTCCACCTTCCACCTTCCATTCTCCACTTTCCACCCTCCACTTTCCATTCGGGGTTAACTTTCTCAAACTGTTTTTCTCCTGATCCCTCACCTCGAATTACTCGCTCTCTGTCATGGTAGAAATTGAAATTGCTTTTAGCTTCATTTTTTGCTAAAATTAAAAAAATCAATTCTAAAATTAATCCCCAAAAAAAATGAGCAATCTCTCAAAAATTGCACTTATCAAAGAAATGATTGATTCTGCGGAATCTTCTCTTCGCGGTGCGAAGCAATTGCTTTCCGAATTTACTGGAAATGGAGATTCTGGCAGTATTCGCTCGAATCTTTCGCGCAGCGCGAGCAAACTCGGCGCGATGGTTGGAGAGGAGGGCAAAATTATCGAAGGTGTGTTCGATGGAAAATCGATGATCGGGTCAGATAAAAAGGAATATCCGATTCCGGCGAATTACGCTTCGAAATCAAAACTCGTTCCGGGAGACGTGATGAAGCTCACTGTCGGCGGGGATGGCGGCTTCACTTACAAACAAATCGGACCGGTCGAAAGAAAAAGGGTGGTGGGACCGCTGACGAGCGAGGATGGGCAGTACAAAGTTATTGCCGCTGGCAAGGCTTACAAGGTTTTGCTCGCTTCGGTTACTTTTTATCGCGCGGAGCCGGGGGATGAGGTGGTTTTATTGGTGCCTGCGATGGGCGACAGCGAGTGGGGCGCGATTGACAACGTGATTCCAAAAATTCAAGCAGAGATAGATGCTGAGGAAAAGATTATCGAGGAATCAAAAAAAACTGCGAATAGAGTGAATCTCGAGGAAGAAGATTCATTCGTGATTTCAGAAGATTCAGACAAAAAAGAAGAAAAGCCAAAAAAGAAAAACGGAAGAAAAAAGAAAGAAGAAAAAGAAGAGTAAGAATTAAGTGTTTAGATTCGCACGGCTTGTCAGCAGACAGGTTCGTGAAATTTTATTTATTATTTAAGACTCTTCTTACTAAATTGACCACTTCTCCGACGTGGCTGAAAATGTAGTCCGCGCGGGCTTTTTCGAATTCCTCGCGCGCGCAAACTCCGGTGAGCACTCCCACAAAAATCGCCCCCGCTGCTTTCGCTGATTGCAGATCAAGTAGAGAATCGCCAACGAAAAGAATTTCTCGCGGAGAAATTCCGAGCAGCTCGCACGCGTGGAGAATCGGTTCGGGGTGGGGTTTCGGATTTTCGATTTCCTCGCCGCCGACCACGAGATTGAAAAATTTCTCAAGGTGATAATCTCGCGCGAGCTGCAGAACTACTGCTCTTTTTTTCGTGGAGACCACTCCGAGTTTTAGATTTTGTCTCCGCAAAAATTCGAGCGTAGGGATTGTTTCCGCCACGATTGCTATTTCTGCGGGATTGTTGCGCGCATCCTCTTTTTTCCGAAAATCTTTCACAAGTTCTGCCACATCTTCAAGAGGAGTGATTTCACGAAAAATTTTTTCAAACGGCTCGCCGATGAGAGTGCGAATCTTTTCTGTGGCGACGGGAGGGAATTCCCGTTCTGCCAAAATTTCTTCAAAAATTCTTACAAGCAGGTCAATTGAATGGACGAGAGTTCCATCGAAGTCGAAGAGAATCGCTTTTAATTTCACACGTTTCTTTTTAAATTGAGATAAGCTTTTTGGCAAGCTTGATTTTTCGCAAAAAGGGTTTAAGATTCTCCATCTGCACTTCAAAATATTTACCTAAAAAGTCAAGCCAAAAGGCTGGCAAAAGAGGAGAAACCGCTATTAAAATTTCAAATGAAAATGTGTGTGCCCAAAATCTAGTATTTCGCACGCCACCCATCTACAATTTATGCTTCGAATGAGAGCTAATCTCGCCGCCCGTCGAAATAGGATTAGTAAGCTGAAACAGCAACGTCCGGGCTATCCCCGCCGCAAACTGGCGGCACAATCTTTGTTTCTCGCGGCGGCAGTGTTTTTGGCGCCGATTTTTTTGCCGAGTGGGGCGGTAGCCGAATTGGCCGATAAAGAGCTTGACGGGATGATGCTAGCGATTGATTCCCCGACTTTTACCCTCGACTCTCTCGCGATGACGGAAGATGGATTTCTCATCAAAAATACGGGGCAAAGTTGCGAGACGGATAATTCCGATCTTGCCGACATCATTGAATACATAGTGGAAGATGGGGATGTGCTCTCCTCGATCGCGCGGCGATTTGGGATTTCGATGGATACGATTATTTGGGAAAACAACATCACGAATCCGCACCAGCTGAAACCCGGCACGAAACTCAGCATTCTGCCGGTATCGGGGATTACCCACGAGGTGAAGGAGGGAGATTCGCTTGCCAAAATAGTGAAGCAGTACGAGATTGAAGAGGAGAAGCTCTGCAAGCAAAACCAATTAGGAGGTGAAGCGGAATTGATTGCCGGCACGAAACTTATTATCCCGGGAGGGAAGAAAACAGTGTATGCAGGCAACGGGACTTATCT
>JAHISY010000110.1 GCA_018817365.1 Patescibacteria group bacterium
GAAAATAATGAATCTTTTTGAACCGAAAAAACTTTTCGTTATCATATCGCTTTTACTGCTGATTCTGTTGCTAGGAGTAATATTTTTTGTGAGCAACTATAAAACACACGAGTTCGCCACTAATTTTTATGATTTATTACCAGAGCAGGAAATCATAAAAGTTCCGGATATCTCAAGTATTGATTGGGAAATCGAAGTAGTGGAGGAGTGAAGGCTAGAAAGAAACGAAAAAAAATATTCCCGAAAAATTTTTAATTTTCCCGAATTTCACCTTTTCCTCTCCCTACCCATTTGTAACTCGTGAGCGCCTCGAGCGCGAAGGGACCGCGAGCGTGGAGTTTTTGAGTGGAAATGCCGATTTCCGCGCCGAGCCCGAATTCTCCGCCATCGGAAAATTGCGTCGAAAGATTCGAATAAACACACGCCGCATCTACTTCTCGGAGAAATTTTTCCGCCGCTTTTTTGTCTTCAGTGCAAATCGCTTCGGTGTGGCGGAGAGAATATTTCGAAATGTGGGCAATCGCCTCGTCGAGACTTTTTACAACTTTCACGTTTAAATCGAGCGAGAGCCACTCTTTTGAAAAGTTTGTAGTTCGTAGTTTGTAGTTTGTAGAGAATAACCCCCGAGATTCTTTTTCTGCGTGGATTTTCACTTTCAATTTTTCAAGCTCCGGCAACAGCTTTGCGAGTAATTTCGACGCGATTTTTTCGTGGACTAATAAAGTGTCGAGCGCGTTGCAAATCGAAACCCGCCGCATTTTGGAATTCACCACAATTTTTACCGCTTTCGCGAGATCCGCTTTCGCATCGACAAAAATGTGGACAACCGACGCGCCGGTTTCGATCGTCGGGATAGTCGAATTCGCAGCTACAAAATCGATCAAACCTCTCCCGCCGCGGGGGATGACGAGATCGATGAATTTTCGAGATTTCAGAAGTTCACCGACAATTTTCCGATCTTTCGAATCGATAAATTGGATTGCTTCTACTGGAATTTTCGTCGATTGCAAACTCTCGCGAATGATCTTCACGATTGCGCGATTCGAATTCAACGCGTCCGAACTCCCGCGCAGCACGATTGCATTCCCACTTTTCAATGCGAGCGCGATCGCATCGACAGTCACGTTCGGTCGCGATTCGTAAATCATCGCGATCACGCCGAGCGGAACCGAAATTCTTTCGAGATGGAATTTCGCGCGCGGTTTCGCGGTCTCGAGAATGCGACCGACTGGATCAGGCAGCCACGCGATTTTGCGAACCTCCGCCGCGCTCGCGAGAATCCGCGACGTGTCGAATTTCAACCGATCCAATTTTTCACCCAAATTTTTCGCCTCTGCCAATTTTAAATCCTTCAAATTTGCGGCTTCAATTTTCTTCGCATTTTTTTCGAGCGCCGCCGCGATTTTTCGAAGCGCGGAATTTTTATCCACTACAGAAAGCAGCGCGACTTTCCGCGAAGCCGTGCGTGTTTTTTCGAATTGTTTTTTGAGATTCATGGGTTCATTTTAGCGAATACGACACTCATATGTTTAAAATGCAAAACCTCGTTGAGTTGATCTCGAGAAGATTCTTAAAAACTCATAAAATCCAAAACTTCCACAACTTGCTCTTTCTCATCTACATCGACCAGCAATCTACCAATATCACCAACTCCAATTTCAAAAGCTCCATGCTCGAGGCGGTAATATTTTTCTCTCAAATCTGGAGGAGTTCCTGCGAAAAACTGGAGAGCTTGCACGATGAAAAATCGTGCAGGATAAGGAAGTGCAGAGATTTTTTTCAACACGCTACCGAACTCAATTTCGAGTTTGCGAAACACCATAAAGTAAAAGTGGCTCTAGCTCCACTGCTTTTACTCGTACGGTTTTGCCGCAAACTTTTTCTTCTTCAAATCTTTTGCGGGCAGCTTTTACTTTGGCAGTGGAAAAAAACGATTTCTTCATGCTCTCATTCTAAAAAAAATTAGTTTTTTTGCAAATCCAATTTTTCAAACGCAGCAATCGTTTTCTCCGCGGTTTTTTCCCATGAGAATTTTTTTGACTGCCGGATGCCCCGCCGCCTCAAATCCTCGCGCAATTTCTCATCTGAAAGAATTTTCAGCAGCGCAACACGCCACGCGTCCACATTTTTCGGCGGAAGCAGTTTCGCAGCATCTCCGCAAACCTCTCGAAGCGCGGAAATATTCGAAGCCAAAACCGGAACCCCGCACGTCATCGCTTCGAGCGGGGGAATGCCGAAACCCTCGTAAATCGAAGGGAAACAGAACGCTTCCGCGGCGGAGAAGAGCGCAGATTTGTCTTTTTCTTCAATGAAACCGGCGAAATGCAGCCACTCAAAATTAACCCCCGAGATATCTCGGGGGTTAATTTTCGGATTTGCAAAAATCTTTCTATCGAAACCTCCCGCGAGGACAAGCTCGACCGGCGAGTTGCTCTCATTTTTAAATTCCGCGAACGCGCGAATGAGCGTCTGTAGATTTTTGCGCGGCTCGAGAGTGGAGAGCGAGAGAACGAATTTCGACGGCAGATTGATCCCCGCTTTCGTTCGGCGAATATCGTGAATCGGCACGCGCTTCAATTTCGCGGAAGCAGAGAGGGGAGTGGCAGTGATTTTGGCTCGCGGAATTTCCCAAAACTTTTCGAGATCGTTTTTTGTCGAATTCGAAACTGCGAGAATTTTGTCAGATTTTTGCGCGATTTTTTTCGGATTCAAAAAACGATGCCACACCCTCGTTTTCATGGAAAAAAATTCAGAATGCAGTGTCGGCGAAAGATCGTGAATGGTCGTGATGAGTCGGCAATTCTCAGAGAGCGCGACCGGACGCGGATCGGGCAGCCAAAAAAGATCAAGCTGCTCCCGCCGTTTTTCCGAATCGAGAATGAGCCGATCGAGTGGCGGAGAATTTTGCAGAACGAGATGGAGGTTGAGAGTTCGGTTGCTGAATTTCGTGTGAATTTTTTTGAAACGGGGAGATCGCGGAATTTTCAGATTTTTCGGAAAATCCTCGTGGGCAGAATTCCACCACAAGAAATAACGGTTTTTTTTATCAAGTTTGAAAATTTCCTCAAGCAACGCGAGAAGATAAACTTTCACCCCCGAAATTTTGTCTCCCGAAAGCGCGCGAAGATCGACAGCAATGTTCACAAAAAAATTTTACAGCAATCGACGGGCAGTTGGCAGAAGTTCGAAAGGATGTAAAATTAAACTCAACTTTTTACTTTTTTAACTTTTCCTAAAATGGCTCTTACTGATAATGAATTCGGTTTTGATCTTGCAGTTGACAATCCTTTCGTGATTTTCCGCCTGCTCGCGAAAATCGCGCACGAAAAAGTGGGAGTGGAAAAAGCGCTCGATCTCTCGCGCGGCGATCCCGGCTACGGCTTCGCGCCGAATGTTCGTTCGCGGAGATTTTATTCTTTCCTCGTGAATCTCGACACGGCTTTCAATAATTTTGAAACGCACTTCAAAGATCGTTCCAAAAATTCTGAAAGTGAGATTCTCGCGGAGATGGAAAAATTCGCGCGGGAAAATTATTCCGCAAAAATGGCGGGGGAGTTGCTTGCGGACTTCGACGAGTTTTTGACGAAAATTCTCAAAGCTGCCAAAAACCAAGGATTGGAATGGAGAAAGTTCGACGCGCTTTTCGAGCTTTTTAAATATTCGACGGTGAGTGGAGGCACTTACCATGATCCGTACGGAGAACTAATCGCGCGAGTAGTGGTGGCAGATTATCATTCGAAAAATTTGGGAATTCCTGTGAAATATTCCGACCTGCTTTTCACCGCGGGAGCGAGCCACGCGATCGGGACATTTTTCAAAGCCTTCGGGGAGGAGGGAGGCGGATTGCTAAAAAAAGGCGACACCGCGATGATCACCTCGCCGGTTTATTTTCCTTATCTTGGAATCATGGAAGCGCGCGGGCTGAATGTGATTTGCGTGAGCGCGAATCCCGACACCGGTCAATTCGATGCGGATGCTTTCGAAAAATTGGGCGACGTGAAGCCGCGCGTGATTTTTCTCGTCGATCCTGACAACCCGACGGGATTGAATAAAAATGAAGAAAGCTTGCAACGGCTCGCGGATTTTGCGGAAAAAACTGATTCAATAATCGTGAGCGACGAGGTTTACCATTCCTTCCACGCGGGTAAAAAATCGATTCTCAATTTCGCTCCGCGACGGACGATTCGCATCGATGCGCGGTCGAAAATCGAACGCGCCACCGGCTGCCGGTTTGGCGAGTTCATCATTCTCGCAGAAGCCAACAAATTCATTTCCGAAAAATGGCGAGAATTTCTGCCGGCGGGGATGAGTCTGCTCGAATATCTCCATGACGCGAAAGCCCCCGGCGGGGTGCTCGGCGAATTTCGCCACACCACTTTCGTGCCCGGTCCCGGACAGATTCTCTCGATTTGCCACATCCTGCTCGGCGCGGCGGAACGCGGAAAATACACGAAGATTGTCCGTAAGAATATGCAAGTTTGGTACGAGAATCTCGGTCTCGATTATCCCGACAATTTTTATTATTCTCTCCTTGATTTGAATTCTCTCGCGAGCGCGGAAAAACAAAAAATTCCGGCGGAGCGGAAATTTCTCGATCTCGCCGAGAGGGGAGTGGTGCTCATTCCTTCAAATCTTTTTTTCTCGAAAGAAGATCGCGCGGCAGCCGATCGCAAAAACTTCGCTCGCGCGAGTTTGCCAAACCTCACCACCGAACAAGTGGGGGAGGCGGCGCGGATTATTCGCGAATATTTGGCAGATTAAAAATTGCCGTCCGCCGCACTTTTCTTTCATGAAATTTAATCCGCCAGTTTTTCAGTCTGTCAAGTTTGTTTTTTGGATAAAAAATCTAAACTTATCTCTTGATGAATGCTGAATTCGATATCCTTGTGAATCTCGCAGTCGCGCTCGGTCTCGGCGCGTTGATTGGCACGGAGCGGGAGGTAACCAAAATTGGCAAGAAGCAGCGGCAAAAAGGCGTTGAATTTTCCGGACTGCGAACTTATTCGCTCCTAAGCTTGCTCGGATTTGCCAGCGCTTATTTAGCCAGTAATTTTGACAGTTGGTTTTTTGGCGGGGCACTGCTGATTGTGGGGGGGCTCTTGCTCGCGGAATATTGGCGGCAGAGTAACCATTTCAATTTTTTTGGGATTACCTCAGAATTTGCGGCGATTGCGGCATTTCTCATCGGCGCGGTTTCGCTGATTTCGCCGCTCGTCTCGACCGTGCTTGGCGTGGCGGTGGTTTTGATTCTCGCGCTGAAAAAGTGGATTCGAAAGTTTTTGCAAAAAGTGAGCGAAGGGGAGTTTCTTGCCACGATTAAATTTATTATCGTGGCATTCGTGGTGCTGCCAATTTTGCCGCGGGAAGCTGTTGATCCGTGGGGTTTTCTCAATCTTCACAACGTGTGGTTGATGGTGGTTTTTATTTCTGGAATTTCTTTCGTCGGTTACATTCTCACGAAAACAATCGGCGCGCGGCGCGGGCTGGGAATTACTGGATTACTGGGAGGTTTTGCGAGTTCGACAGCAGTCACCACATCAATGGCTGAACAATCGAATCAAAATAAAAAAATGAGTTCGCTTTTCACTTTTGCGGTAATCGTCGCAAATGCGGCAATGTTTATTCGCGTCGGTTTTGAAGTTTTTATTTTGAATTTTGAGCTGCTGCCGAAACTCGCAGTAACTCTCGGAGTGATGCTGATCGCGAGTGCGGGTACGCTCGGATTTTTGTGGTGGAAAGGTTCGAAAGCGGAGCACCGCGAAAAATCGAAAGAGCTGGAACTTTCTAGTCCATTCCAACTGGCTCCTGCGCTCAAATTCGGGATTTTTTACATTTTCATTTTAATTTTCGCGAATCTTGCAAACCGTTTTTTCGGAACGAGCGGGGTGTACGCGGCTTCGGTAATTTCAGGACTGGCGGATGTAGACGCGATCACAATCTCGCTTTCAAGCTTCGCGAAAAGCGGCGAGCTTACAATCGAAGTTGCTGCAAAAGGAATCACTTTGGCAGTGATCGTCAACACGCTCGTCAAACTTGCGATTGTTAAATTATTTGGTTCACCGAAACTCTTCCGACAAGCCGCGGCTGCTTTCGGAGTTATTTTGGGAAGCGGACTGCTGGCGATTTTGCTGTTTTGATTTTCGGTTTCAAATTTCCCAAACTCCGCTAAAATGCCGCCAACATTTAACCCTTTTTGCAATGTCCGAACAAAAGCTGATTGCTTTCATGAAAAACTTAAAAGCTAAAAATCCGGGCGAAACGGAATTTCATCAAGCAGTGGAAGAAGTGGCGGCAGAGATCATTCCCTTCATCACGGCGAATCCAAAATATTCTGAAGCAAAACTTCTCGAACGAATGGTCGAACCGGAGCGCACAATTATTTTTCGCGTGCCGTGGCGAGATGATCGCGGAGAAATTCAAATTAATCGCGGCTTCCGCATTCAAATGAATTCTGCGATCGGTCCGTACAAAGGCGGGTTGCGTTTCCATCCGAGCGTGAACCTCGGGATTTTGAAATTCCTCGCTTTCGAGCAAGTCCTCAAAAACTCGCTCACCACGCTGCCGATGGGAGGAGGGAAAGGGGGGAGTGACTTTGACCCGAAAGGCAAGTCTGACAACGAGGTGATGAGTTTCTGCCAAAGTTTTATGTCGGAACTTTTCCGCTACATCGGACCGGATACTGATGTTCCGGCAGGGGACATCGGAGTGGGTGCGCGGGAGGTCGGGTTTCTCTTCGGGCAGTACAAAAAGTTAAGGAATGAATTTACCGGCGTATTTACCGGCAAGGGTCGAAGCTTCGGCGGCAGCCTCGTCCGACCGGAAGCAACTGGGTACGGGAATGTTTTTTTCGCAGAAGAGATGCTGAAAACAAAGGGGAATTCATTAAAAGGAAAAGTTTGCGCAGTCTCGGGTTCGGGCAATGTCGCACAATTCACTGTCGAGATGCTGAATAAATTGGGCGCGAAAGTCGTCACACTCTCCGACTCGAACGGTTTCATTTTTGACAAAGATGGAATCAACGAAGAAAAACTCGCGTGGGTGATGGAATTGAAAAATGAGAAGCGTGGACGGATCCGCAAGTACGCGGAAAAATTCGGCTGCGAATATTCTGACGGCAAAAGACCGTGGGGTGTGAAATGCGATGCCGTTTTCCCCTCGGCGACGCAAAATGAAATTTCCAAATCAGATGCCGAGATTTTGGTGAAGAATGGTTGCAGCGTCGTCTCGGAAGGGGCGAACATGCCGACCGAATCGGATGGCGTAAAAATATTTCTGAAAGCCAAAATTCTCTTCGGACCGAGCAAAGCCGCGAACGCTGGGGGAGTGGCGGTTTCTGGTCTTGAAATGAGCCAAAACTCGCTGCGTCTCAGCTGGACTCGTGAAGAAGTTTTAGCGAAATTACAGGGAATTATGCAAGCGATTCACGCGAATTGTTTGGCAAACGGTCAAGAAGAGAACTTCGTGAATTATGCGAAAGGCGCGAACATCGGTGGTTTCATCAAAGTCGCGGATGCAATGCTCGCGCAAGGAGTGGTGTGAAATCGCCTTTTTTAGTTTTCAAGCCATCTTGTCAACAAAACCAGTACCTTTGTGCTTGTAGAAGGTAAATTTTCGTTAATTCATTGTTCTTTTGGGAAGAATTGAATCCTAAAATTATAAATCTCTGAATTAAATAATTAAATAAAAGCTAAGATTAAAAGCCAAGACCAAAACTTAAAATTAAAAATTTTTAATTTCGGCAAGGGGAGTGCTAAACCAATATTCACAGGAGAAAATATTTTTTGTTTTATCACTCACGTTTCAATCACTCACGCACGTTCGCACGTTCGGAGATGAACGAGGATGGGCGGGCGGGGCAGAATGAAAATTTCACAAGAGTAAACGAGAAGAGTAAAAGCTAATCCCATACAATGTATCTTGTATGGGATTAGTTCTTAGTTCGAAGAGTCTCCTTTTTTCTCTCAAACAAATCCTCTCAAAAATCTTCAAAAAAGTATTCCGTGAGCCGTGCTTGAATTTTAAGCTTTAGTTTTAAGCAAATACTTTTGGTAATTCCTCCACGAGTCAACAACTCAAGAATCCCCCACTACTCAATCCAAAATAAAAATCTCCCTTTGCCTTTCTTCGCTACTGACCACCTTTACTCAACTCAATTTGCCGGATTGGAAAACTGGGAAGATTTTTCGAAAAAAATTAACTTAATTCTCCCCAAAAAATTTGCTACATTCGACAAACGAAAAACGGTTTTGGGGTATTTTTTCAGACTTTCGCCGATTGGAAAGCGGAATTGTCAGAATTGAAGAATTTTTTGTTGGTTACTCCGTGTTTTATGTTCCATGTTTCATTATTTGGCTTGAATAAGCCGGAAAAGTCTAATTCAGCAACTTTTCGGCTTTTGGAAAGTAAGTTCTCCCTTTATCGCTTGTCGAAGACTAATTCAAAAAGAAATTTGTTAAAATAGACGAGAATTTTATTATTCAAACTTGTCTAAATGCGTAAATTTTTGCTGTTAATCTTCGCCAGCATCATGGTTCTCGGCTGCCAGCCACTCCCCCAAGATAATTCGACAGAAACAGATGCTGAACAAGCTTTCATCAATAGCGGGAGAGCAAAAGCGATCGAATCCGAGACTGATCTTTGGCAGTTTTATGAGAATTCAAAAGTTGGTTTTAGTTTGCGCTATCCCCACGAAATCACTCCCGGTAAAGATCTGAGGATTGAAAGCGAACTCGTCTCCTCGCTCGGCGAACAGCCGCTCGGCTTCACGACAGAAAATGCCGAGAAAATTCGAAGCGCGCTCGCTACCGGAAAATTCGGCGAAAATGATCTTGATTGGCCGCTAGAAGAATCAAAGCAAGTCAAAAATTTGGGTGAACTGAATGGGCAAGACTTTTTGGTTTTGGGGAGGTTCGAAGTTTGTGATGTCGTATTCGAGCGAAAGCTAGTTTTTTATCAGAATGATTATCAAATCGTGCTGACCTTCATTGCGCCGCGGGAGAAAATCGTTGCGGAAAATCCGGAATTTTTCACGACGAATCCCGAAAATTGCGGCGCAATTCCAATCTGGAATTTCGAAAAACAAAAAGATTTTTATGTCGCTCTGCGTGAAGGAAACGGAAGTGAAAGCGCGCAAGCTTGGTTCGACACTTTCGACAAGATTGCGGCGACGATTGAATTTCAAACTTCGGAAAGTGAAACTAAGGTACTCGACAATCTCGAAGCTTTGCAGGGATTTTGGACTTCTCTCGATGACGCGGAGTCCACGATTGAATTCAGCGGCGAGCGGAAAACCGATTTTTATTCTGGTGAAAAAATCTCCACGGAATATTTCAAAATCTATGGTGATTCTTTGGTGGTGAATGCTGGAGCCGAAACCATCCGGTACACAATCGTCGCTGTCTCGGCAGAATATTTGACCTTGCTGCATCTGCCGCGGGGCAACCTGCTGAAATACAAAAGATAAAATCGCTTTCCTCGCGAACCCTACAAACAAAAAGCTCCCCTACTCTAAGAGAAGCTTTTCCCACCTTCAAAACTTATTCGTTGTTTTGCCTTTGAGAAAACCTTGGGGGTGAAGATAATGTGATATTTGCATTCCCAAACTGCATGGGAGGAGGTTTGACGATTTTGCATAGCTAAATGGGGTTAAATAAAAAAAACAACCCCTTCTATTTGAGTTTCCTTCCTACAGGATACAACGCGGGAACGGTAGAACCTAATGTTGTCACCCCGGCAGAGCGGGGCTTACTGGTGATAGTTAAGCTCGAGGGTTAAATTTTCAATTTCAGCCCAAAACATCAAGCAAAAAAGCCGCACCATGAAAGATAAGCGCCGGCAACGAGCCAAACAAGCGCCGCGAATTTCATCACGCCATAATTTTTGAGAATCGGTTTGGAAAGTTTGAAAAGAAAATTCGGCGCGACGAGAAAAATAGTTCCCTTCAAAAAACTGCCCCAAGCAAAGAGTGTAATTAATCCAGCGGCGGAAAATTCCCAAATATTGTGATTGATAATCACAATCAATCCCAAAATCATGATGATAATTCCAGTGAAATAAGTAAGCCCCTCATGTTCTTCGAAATCTTTTATCATTTTTTTGCCAAACTTGGGATTAAGCAGAAAACCGACTCCGGCAGCCACGAAGACTGGACCCATAATTTGAGAGAGGATGGTGGTGGACATTTTTGAGGGGGTTAATTTGATAAAATAAACAAAGTTTTAGACAAAGTAGCCGTAGCCTGCATAAGAAAGGTAGCCTCCCGCCGCGAGCGCGAATACCATCGCGATTTTCATCAACCCGCTATTTTTCATCAACGCATTTGAAATGTCGAAAAGCAGATTCGGCGCGATGAGAAAAATAGCCCCTTTTACCAAACTTCCCCATGCGAGAAGAGTGACCAATCCCGCTGCGGAAAATTCCCAAATATTGTGATTCAAAACCACGATCAAGCCGAGAATCATGATAGAAATTCCGGCGAAATAAGTGAGACCTTCGCATTCCTCAAAATCTTTTATTATTTTTGCGTAAAACTTGGGGTGGAGCAGAAAACCGATTCCGGCGGCAACAAGAACGGGACCCATTATTTGGGCGAGGATGGTGGTGGACATTTTTGAGGGAGTTAAAGCTTTGTTCACATGAAATTATTGAACACAAAAATTGTACACTAAAATTTTTCAAGTTCAATACTTTTAAAAACAAAACTATTCCAAAGGCAAGCTATTTTCCCCCTCCTGTTTCTCTCGAATTTCCGCGAACGGCAACTTTTCTGCCCTGCTCTCCTCCGCAACCTCACCCAAAGGCAGCGCATCAGAATATTCGCCGACACGATCAATTTTCCCTTCCAATCGCGCATATCCGCCCACCACTTCATCCATTTTCGTTTTGGCGTTGCCCACATGTCGGTTAAGCACGCTTAAATTCTCTCCGAACTTCCCGGCTTCAGTTTTTACCCCTGCGATGAGTGAAAGAACTTTTTTCGCATTTTCTTCGAATTTTTCCGATTGATACGCAACCAAAACCACGCGGAGAAAATAGAAAAGAGAATTCGGAGAAACCAGTTGCACATTTTTATTTCGAGCATATTTCGAAATCTCAATATTCTCCGAAGCCTCATTGTAGAGTGATTCCGCTGGCAGGTACATTATGGCGAAATCAAGTGTCCCCTCTTCTGGTTTGATGTATTTCTTCGCAATCGCATCGATATGCTTTTTGCAATCTTTTTGAAATTCTTTACGAAAAGTTTCAACTTCTTTTTCGGTTGTCGCTTCACGCATTTTTTCGAAGTTCTCTAGTGGAAACTTAGAGTCAATCGGGATCAAACCGTTTTTTGTTTCAATAATCGCATCCACATTCTCTCCGCTGCTGAATTGATGTTGAACTTTCCATTTTTCCTTCGGAAGCACTTCGCTGAGCATTTCATTCAAGCCTTGCTCGCCGAGATTTCCACGCCGTTTCGAGTGTTTGAGAAAATTGGTCAACGATTCAACCGATCCGCGAATTTCGGCCATTTTGCCGAGTTCGCCCGAAACTTTCGCGATCTCGCGAGCTGCGCCGTCAAGTCGCGCGTCGAGCTTTTTCGTGTTGTCAGTCAATTTTTGATCGACCGATTTATTGAGATGCGCGAACTTATTTTCAAGTAAATCGAGAGTCTGAAGCGTTTCCTTCCTTCTTTCTCCCGAAGTGTGATTAATCTCTTTCCTTAAATTTTCGATCACCTCAAGCATTAATTTTTGCGCATTGTCGTCGCTCGGTTCTTGAAGTTGCTTAAATTTCGTGTGCACGAAAAACGCGAGCGCGGCGAAGGCGATGAGGATTCCGGCGGTAAGAAAGTAGATTTCATTCATCGAATCCGAGAGGAATTTTTCTTGAGTGCCAAATATGAATAATTTCTATTTTTTGTTTGTCGCGCTCATAATAAATCGCGTATTCACCCAAAATTAAACACCTCAATTTTTCCGAAATCAATTCGCCAATATTTACGGAACGACCAATTCCCGGAAAAAAACTCAAAATTTCAATTTGTCCGATAATTTTTTCGACATATTTTTCCGCAAATTCTTCGGAATAGGTCTGCTCGGACAAATAAATGAAAATTTCGCGAATATCTTTGATCGCAGTCGGTTGAAGAATAATCTCACCAATCATCTTTTATTTTTCACTTTATATTTCGCTATTTCTTCTTTCAAAATTCTTTTCGCCTCTTTCAATGGAATGCCCTTTTCCTTGTTTTTAATTCGCTCATTTAAAGTTGCAATAATTTCGGGAGTCAAAAAAACATTCAATCGTTCTTTTCGAGGCGATGTAATCATTATATTCATGCCCCAATTTTAACCAAACTTGCATTTCTTTTCAAAGCCAAAGTACTTACGATGTCTTTCTCGTCCATCACAAACGAAATACAGCCGTAAATTCATTCATTAGAAATTTGGAGAAAACTTTTTAGAATGCCAAACATGAAAAATCACAATTCTTTTACTACTGTATTCATAATAAATCACATATTCTCCCAACGGTAAACATCGTAAGTTTTTTGAACCCAATTCTTTGTCTTCTATCCAATAGCCGATTTCTGGAAAAAAACTCAAAATTTCTATTTTACTTTTGATACTATTAATATAATCCTTTGCAAAGTTAGCAAAACCAGTTTTCTCAAAAAGAAAGACCGAAACATCTTCCAAGTCTTTTAACGCGGTAGTTTTGTAAAAAATTTCAAACTTCATTTAGACTTTCCTAATCTTTTCTCAATTCTTTTATCAAGTATTGCATAAGCTTGCTTTGCGGGA
>JAHISY010000009.1 GCA_018817365.1 Patescibacteria group bacterium
AATTCGAAGCGGAACTAGCGAATCTCGAGGACGAAGCGCTTTTTTGTGAAAACGAGCAACGTTGCGAAGTGACGGAAGCGGATTTGCGGATTGCTCAAAGCTGTGAAAAAGAATTTCGAACGATTGCGCGGATGCTCGAAACTCAGGAAGCTGTGGAAAAAGATTATTTGCTCGCGGACTCGAAAGGAAGGGAATATCCCGCCGTGATTCTCGTGAAAAAATTAATAGAAGAAGTTTCCAAAAACCGCGCCCGCGAGGATGAAAATTCAGAGGCTTATGAGCAATGCATAGCAGCGAGTGACGCGAGTATTTGCCAGAAATACGCGGAAAAAGTTGAAGCAGCGCAACAAAAAGAAACTGCTGTGCGTGAAGAATTAAGCAGTTTGAAATCTGATCTCGAGATCGTGGTCAAAGAATTGAACGCTGACATCGTCGCGCTCGAAATCGGCAAAAAAGATTCAAAAAATCTTGAACCAGAGGAAGGGAAAGGGTGGTGCGAGAATGAATTGAAAGAAAAGGGGGCGGATTTGAATAAAAAAATGAACGCTGCCGCGAAGCTCAAAAAAGTTTACGATGCGGCTCTCGCGGAATTAAAAACAAAAAAAGCCACGCTGAAAGAAGTGGTGGCAGCGGAGCTTGCGGAGATTGAAATGCATGCCGCGGCGGAACGCGAAGCGGAAGAAATGCGCGTTGCGGCGGAACGCGAAGCGGAAGAAATGCGCGCGAAAGCGGGAATTCTTTTCGGAATTTGGAGCTTGATCCGCAATACTTTTTAAAAAATGAAATTAAAAAAAATTCCATTTCGTCAAAATCGAAAGTTGCAATTCGTCGCGGTCGTGCTGGTGGCAGTGATGGCGACGCTGCTTTTTTTATTCGGCTGGAAGATGGAAGGCAGAAATCTCGCAGCCGAACTGTCGCGCGATTTCAGCGCGATCGAGGCGATCAAAACGGAAGTCGCTGCGGTGAAATCCGCGCGCAACAATTATTTCCGCGCAATCGGAAAAGGAAACGGCGGGGCGTACGACCGTTATCAAGATTCAGCAGACTGCCCCGCGAATCTGGATTTGCGCTTGGTTTCGCTCAAAAATTTGCGGAATGATTTTCGAAGATTGGTCGGAGAAATCGAATTGCTGGAGCGAGAAATAAAAATTGAAAAAATTTTTGCGGTTATCGAAGAGTTTTCGAAAGGGGATGGAGAGGAAAGCATCACCGAGCTTTTGGAAGAGAGCGGAGTGGAAAGTTTAGATGAGGTTGAATTTTTGGATGATGTTGTCAAAACAGCGAATGAAACTAAATTTCTAAACGATGTCACCAAAATGACGGAAGAAGTTTTTGATATGGAAGGGTTGAAAGCGAGGGAGGCGGCGGCGAGGGAGATGCTTGAAAAGGATACGATTAGCCTTGTGAATTGTCTCAAGATTTTTGAAAGCTGGGAAAAATGCGGAGCAGAAAGTGCAACTTTTTTAGAAACGAGAGAGTTTTATTTGCGGGAGCTTGCTGAAATGCAGACGGAAGTGGATCTCAACAAAATCGAGGCGGAAAAAAGATTGGAAGAAATGCTGGAAGAACACAATTCACAAACGAGCGGATTAATAAATAAGATCCAGTCGAAGTTTCTGAGGGCTGAGATAGATGAAAATCTCGCTATTAATTATCCTGAGATGTCTGCCGATGAAGCTCAAAAAATTATAGATGAAGGAACAGCAACGGCGGATTCAACGAGTACATTAGCAGCAGGCGCAGCATCCACCGTGAGCAGCACCACCACTATCAACGGGTCCGGAGCCACCGCCGGTCTCGCGGTTTTCAAAAAATATTACGAAGGCAATAAATACGGCAGCGCGATCGGGATGGTCACCGGCTGGACGAATTTTATGCTTCCGTTCGTCGGCGCGATTGCGATCGCCGCGCTCGTTTACGCAGGGTTTCTTTATCTCACCGCCGCCGGCAATACAGAACAAACCGAAAAAGCTAAGAAAATTATTATTTGGGTGGTGATTGGAATTATCATAATCTTCTTCGCATACGCAATAGTCAACACGCTCCTCGAAGGCGATTCGAGCGGGGAGGGAGGCACGAGCGTGGATGTGAGTATCGGCGGAATCGATTTTAGTTATGATGATTGAGTTAGTCAGCCAGTCATTGGGTCAGTAAGTCAATAAGTTATGAAAATTATGAATAAAGAATTAAAAGATAAATCTCGAACGCAACAGCGAATTATCACCGGAATTGTGATCGGTATTGCAATCATTAGCCTCGCGATTTTCGGAAGAATTAGCGGAGAAAAACTTGCGGCAGCTGTCGATGTCGATCTTGGCGGTACTTTTGATAAAGTTCTTGATGGTATCGGACTCAAAGATGTTGGGCTCGACATACAGACTGAAGATTTCGGACTAAGCATCGGCAATACTGGCAATCAACCCGGCTGTGGCGGCAGCAATTGCCTCGCCGCGCCGGATGCGAGCGAATATAGCGGACTCGCGGGTGAATCTTCTCTCCGACAAGCGCTGATCACATGGACGAATTTTTTCCTCAACTTCCTTGCGCTTATCGCGATGATTGCGCTCATCTACGCCGGCT
>JAHISY010000111.1 GCA_018817365.1 Patescibacteria group bacterium
AACCGCTCTCTATTTTTAATATGCGTCTGCTTCACTTTTTGATGCGCTATAATTTCTACCGACCACACCACTCGCTGGATAACAAAACTCCAGCCGAAATCTTCATTGGCAAAAAGTCCAGGATGTATTGGACGCATACAGAAAGTTATTCTTAATATTATTTTTTGCTAAAATGAACAAGTAGTGCAAACAGCTGTTAAATCTCGCAACAGTGCTTCTAAAAAAATAATCACCGAAGAGGAGAAGGATTATCGGATTTTGATGAGCAGGAAAAACGATAAAAAGATTTCCGAAAAGGCGTTTTTTGCATGGGCGAAAAGAAGATTTAGAATTTAAACGAAAAAGTGACAGAATACATTGTCTCATTTCGCGAATCTGCGAAACAAGATTTGGAAATGATCGAGGCAAATATTCGTGATTTTTCCAATTCTGAAGCCGAAGCAAAATATGTTTTAAGACTTATTTTCAAAGGAATTCAAGACTTGAAGAATCCTTATTTCTTAGGATTGACACCTTATTCTGCGAGAATTGCTGAAAGTGGATTTCATTACTATCCGATCGTGGGAGGAAGTTATGTGATTTATTTTCAAATTAATAAAACCAAAAGGGAGAAAATAATTTTTTACATCAAATCTGCAAGAACTGATTACGAAAATTTAATTTGTTAAAATATTTCACACAAAATTAACTCCAACAAAATGAAAGCCATCCTCATCCTCGGCAGCGAAGTAGATCAGCCCCACGCGGAAAAAATTACGAGCGAATTGGAAAAACTCGGAATTCCGTTTGAAATCCACGTTGCTTCCGCTCACAAAAACACGCGTGAAGTTTTGGCGTTGATTGAAAAAAACGAAGAGGAAGCAAAAGTGCTCTACATCACCATTGCGGGGCGGTCGAATGCGCTTTCCGGCGTCGTTGCCGCGAACTCGACGAAGTCTGTCCTCGCCTGTCCGCCTTTCAAAGACAAAAATGATTATCTCATCAATATTCATTCCACCCTGCAAATGCCGAGTGGGACGCCGGTTTTGACGATTCTCGATCCGGGAAATTGTGCCGCGGCGGCGGCGCGGATTTTGAAAAACTAAGACATTTTCCCTTTCTCAAGCGAGGAAGTGCTGAATTTAGGCTTTTTGCTTTCATTTAAGCCCAATTTTCAATTTCCGCCGACGATGAATTTCAAAATTTACCAAATTTTTGTCAAGCTCGACGATCTAGCTTTTTGAAGCCGGAAAATCGATTTTAGAATAAAAATGAGTTTTCCGTTTGTTAGGAGTTAATGCGTGTTTGTGCCTTAATTACTAACATTTTTACACAGGGAAAATTACTAAAAATACCACCAAATTTTCCGATCCAAGATTTGTTAAAATTAGCGCGTGAATCTTCTCTCCGCTCAAACCATTGCGCTTCAGCTTTTTGAAAAACACGGATTGGAAAAATGGAAATTCAAATTTGACCGCGCGCGGACGAGGTTCGGCTGTTGTAATTTTACAAATCAAACGATTTCACTCTCCCGTATTCTCACGCAGCTGAATTCTCCCGAAAAGGTGAAGGATACGATTCTTCACGAAATCGCGCACGCGCTTGCTGGCAAAAGTTGCGCACACGGAAAAGCGTGGCGGGCAAAAGCGGTGGAAATTGGTTGTAGTCCGCAGCGGTGTTATTCAAAAGAAGAAGTAGAAACCCCGCGCGGGAAATACACCGCGAGGTGCGGAAATTGTGAAAAAGAATTCCAAGCAATGCGGCGGAGGAAGGGAGTAGCTTGTCGGGAATGTTGCCGAAGATTAAATAGCGGAAAATATTCAGCGGAGTTTCGAATCGAATTCGCGGAAAATTGAAGAAAGAAAAATCCGCAGAATATTAAATTTGGAAATTGGATTTTCGGCGCGAAAAATTTAAAATCACTTCATTGCCACCGTAGCTCAGCTGGTAGAGCAATCCCTTCGTAAGGGAGAGGTCCCCGGTTCGAATCCGGGCGGTGGCTCCATTTATTAAGAATTTCAAATGAGAACCTCCGAAATTAAAATTCCTGATCAATTTAAAGGAAAAGAGAGAGCGCAAATTCAATTTTTACTTTGGAGCGGAGCGGGTTGTTATTTTGATGATGTTGCAGAAGGGGTGAGTGATGAAGGTTTGAAGTGGCTCAAAACTAATTTTACGGCAGCACGACTAAATGTAATTGAAACATTACTTGCAGAGCGCGCAAAAAAATGAATACAAAGCTAAAATTAAAGTGAAATCTAATTTAACTCCCCGAAAATGAAGCAAAAACTCCTCGCGTTGCTCACGAAAGATCCGCGAATTTCCACGCGTTCACTCGCGAAAATTCTCGGGACGAGCGAAAAGAAAATTCAAACCGAAATTGAAAAACTGCTGAAAAGCGGGGAAATCGTAGGATTTGCCGCGGTGCTGAATTCCAACGAAAACGGAAACGAAATCACCGCGATGGTCGAGGTGCGCGTGACCACGCAGCGAGGAAAGGGGTTCGATGAAGTAGCGGAACGCATCGCGAAGTTTCCGGAAGTGTGGAATGTTTATCTCATCTCGGGTTCACATGATTTGAATTTGCTCGTGAAAGGAAAATCACTCGCGGATGTCGCGAATTTCGTGAATCGAAAAGTTGCCGTCCTCGAAAATGTAACCGGCACGACCACTCACTTTCTGCTGAAAAAATATAAAGAAGACGGACTGATTTTTGGAGAGAAGGGAAGGGACAGGAGGCTGAAAGTTTCAGCCTAAAGTTAAAATTTTAAAGTTAAAATTCGTGCAACTTCCCCTCAACCACACTCTCGCCTCCATCCCTCCTTCCGGCATTCGCCGATTTTTTGAAATCGTGGCGGAGCAGTCGGACGTGATTTCGTTGTCAATCGGTGAACCCGATTTCGACACGCCGTGGAATGTTCGCGAGAGCGCGATCGCCGCGCTCGAAAATGGGGAGACCCATTATTCCGGCAATCGCGGAACTTCGGAATTGCGGATGGAGATTGCGAATTATTTCGCGCGGAGATTCGGCGTTCGGTTCGACTGGAAAGAAGAAATTCTCGTAGGTAATGGTGCGAGCGAGATTTTCGATCTCGTCGTCCGCGCGGTTTTGAATCCCGGCGACGAAGTAATCCTCTTCGCGCCGAGCTATGTGATGTACGCTCCGCTTATTCAACTCGCGGGCGGGACGCCGGTTTTTGTGAGGAAAATTTCCGAGATTCAGCGGAAGATTTCGCAAAAAACAAAAGCGCTCGTTTTGAGCTACCCTTCGAATCCGACCGGAGAAACTTTCTCGAAAGTCGATTTAAAAAAAATCGCCAAAATTGTGGCAAAAAATAATCTCTTCGTGATTTCCGACGAAATTTATGCCGAACTTTCGTACGAAGTTCCTCACACCGCTTTCGCGAGTCTGCCGAAAATGAAGGAACGGACTGCCACGATTTCCGGTTTTTCGAAAGCGTGGGCGATGACCGGTTTTCGGCTAGGCTACCTTCTTGCTCCGGCGGAATTAACCGCAGCGGCGAATAAAATCCATCAATATTCCGCGCTTTGCGCGAATTCGCTTTCGCAGGCTGCGGCGGTGGAGGCGTTGCGGAGTTGCGATTCCGAGGTGGCAAAAATGCGCGAGGAGTATCGGTTGCGGCGGGATTTTTGCGTGCGGGAGCTAAATCGGATGGGTTTAAAAGTAGGGAAACCGGCGGGGGCTTTTTATCTTTTCCCGAATGTGAGAAAAAAGACGGGGATGAGCGGGGAGGAGTTCGCGTTGAAATTGCTAAAAAAAGAAAAAGTGGCGGTCGTGCCGGGCAATGCGTTCGGCGAGGAGCATGCCTTCCGCGAAGGCGGGGGGTTTTCCGATTTCGTGAGAATTTCTTACGCGACGAATTTAAAAGAGCTCGAAGAAGCACTTGAAAGAATGGAACGATTCGTGCAAAAAAGTTGAAAAAAACATTTTTCTGCACTCTCGAATTCAGAAACGAAGTTGAACACCTAGGGTAATTTATTACCCTAACCTGTTCAATACTATGAAACCCTACCATCACTTCAAAAGGGAAGAACGTTTTGTTCTCACTGCCTATCT
>JAHISY010000010.1 GCA_018817365.1 Patescibacteria group bacterium
AAAAAATAAATTCTCCTTTTCGAGCGAGCGGAGCGAGCCGAAAAGAAATTAACCCCACGCTTAAGCGTGGGGTTAATTTCAAAGAGGGGTTGGGGGAGATTTGCAAAGGTGGTTAGCAAGCGAGGCTTGAATTTCAGCAGGCGGATGATTTGCAAGCCTCCCTCCACTTTCCAATATCCAAAGTCCAATATCCAATCGGGTTTGGGGGAGATTTGAGATTTGAATTTCAGCAGGCGGGTGATTAGCAAACCTCCACACTCCTTTCAGGTATTAGTTTCCGGCAGCACGATTATGGAATCCGCCGCGGCGGATAGGAAAGAAAGAAGTCCCCCCCAGATATCTGGGGGGGGGACTTTCTCAAACTGTTTTTCTCCTGATCCATATCCACCTTCCAACTTCCAGTCACTGCTTGTTTTTTGAGCGAGTTTTTGCTAAAATGACACGAAAATAAAATTAAAATTTGCCTAAAATAAAAAACCAAATCAATCGATTTTTCGAGAAAAACATCCATCATTTTCAAGAAGGTTTATTCGCATTAGCGATGGTTTTCATTCTTGGAGGTTTTTTGTTTTCGAATTTCGGAGCGGGTGGTGAACAACTGAAAGCTTTTTTAGGTGGGAATGAACCGCCTGCCGCAGAGCTGCTCAAAAGCAGCTCGTCGCTCCAGCTTCTCGAAGATGCCGCGCCGACGGGAGCGGTGAAATTTTTGGAAACTACCGACATTTCAAAATGGAGCAACAATGACGCGCTCATCGAAAATCTTTTTACAGAGAGCTTGATTTTTCAAATTATAGAAGTGGCGAAATACATTCTTGGCGGGGTTTTCATGCTTTTTCTCGGAGTGTATGTTTTGAATTTTATTTCGGCGGGAAACAAGGAAGAGGCTTCCACGAAATTTAAAGATCAGATGTTGTGGGCATTCGTAGGGTTCGTGATCCTCGCGCTCGCAGAACCTTTTTCACAGGCTTTCATGCTTTTGAAAGAAGTAGACGGTTCAACTTCTTTAGCAGTGAGTCTCCTCACTGACCCCGCTTCTGCGTTGGCTTCTGCTGAAATCGTGGGGTTCACATACCGCTCCGCCGCACATCTCATCCAATACATTCTTGGCGGCATCGCGCTCATCGTGATGGGGTTCTCCGCTTTCAAAATGCTTTCTTCGGTGGGAGATGAGGAATCGATAAAAAACGCGCGAAAATCAATCGTGTGGGCAGCGCTTGGTTTGATAATGGCGGGGGCTCCTTTGATTAGTAAAATTTTCGCTCCGGATGCGGCAATTGATTCACAAATCCAAGCGGGTGCGGAAGCTAGCTTGCAGTTCTCCGAGATTTTGCAATCCGGACAGTCGCAAGCTCGTATTCTCGTGCTGAATTACGTGAAATATTTTCAAACTTTCGTCGGTGCGGGCGCGGTATTGATGATCTTCCTAGCGGGTTTCAAAATGATTTCTGCGGCGGGCAATGAAGAAATTGTGACGAAACAGCGAAAAATGATTACATGGGTTTTTATGGGGCTCGCGATTATTTTGATTGCGGAAGGTTTCGTAAATGTTTTCATGCCCGAAGTCGATGGAGAAATTGCTTTTGAAAGTCTCACAGCAATTGAAAGTTTCTCCGCACAGATGGGTGGCTTCACGAATTTTCTTCTCACTTTCGCGAGCGCGATTGCAGTGCTCGCGCTCATCGTCGGTGCGGTTTACATTTCGACCGCAGTGACGAATCCCGAACAATCTGAAAAAGGCAAAAAAATTATTCTCGCAGCGGCGCTCGGATTGATCGTTACGATTTCGGCTTTCGCTCTCGTGAATACCGTCCTCTCAGGGGATGCCAGCGGCGGCGCGAAAGGCAGTTGGCTGGATATTTCCGTACAGAAATAAAAATGAAAGAAACAAATTCCAAATTGCGTTTCAAAATTTTCTCCAAAAAGCTGGTGGAGCGGACGGGATTTGAACCCGCGTCTGCGTGGTTGACGATCCAGCTATTCTACCGATTAAACTACCGCCCCATACTCCGACCAGCTTCGCAAGCATACAAAAATAGCTCGCTAAGTGCAAGCTATTTCTGAGTCAACCACGCATTCCTACGAGCGATAGCTCATCGGAAGCTGGACGACTGCATTCTAGCAAATTTTAAAATCGAAATCAAGCAGGATGAAAGAAACAAATTTCAAACCGATTTTCACTGTTCGTAAAATTGCGAATCGCAATCCGCGCTTTTCGAGAATTTACCGCGACATGCGCCAAAAGTTGTGGCGACTTGCGGTAGTAATTTTTCTGACAATCGTGGGAGTGGCGAGTTTGTTTCTTTTTGGCGGAAATTTCGAGAGCGGGAATCTCGACGCTCGAATCGATCCGCAATTTCTCGGAGCAGCAGCAACTGATTTTCTCGGCACGGGATTTGAGGAAACTACTGGTTTCGGCGAGGGAGCGAAAAACGAAACAATTACACAACAAGCAGATAATTTCAAAAAAGATGGGGGCATCGGAATCATCAACTCCGTGTTTTACAATCTCAAAGATTATTTCAAATATGTAGCCGGAAGTATTGCGCTGCTTTATGTCATTATTTCCATCACGCAAATCATCGTCGCGACCGGAGATGAAGGAGTCGAAAAGGGCAAGAAAAATTTGAATTGGAGCATAATCGGACTGATTGCTGTTTTTGCAATTGATGTGATCGTGACGGCTTTTTTCGAAGGGGGAGAACTGGATATTCCAGGGGAAAGTTTATTTTGGGTCGATGCTGAAGGAAAGATAGTTGAATATACGGATCTTTTTGAAGGTATCGCTCAATATTTTCAATATAACGCGCGGATAATTTTTAGTTACATCAAAACTCTCGCGGGAGCTTTCGCGATTATCTTCATTTTCTTCGCAGGAGCCAGCATGATTTCTGCGGGAGGCAATGAGGAGAAAATTGAAAAAGAAAAGAAATATCTCATCCATGCAATCACCGCTTTCGTGACTTTATTGATGCTCGAATCACTGATTTTCGGATTCATTTATCCAGAAAACGCGGAAGAGATTAATGATCCGATTTGTGTGAGTTTCATGAGTTATGTGGGAAGTGAAAGCGGAGACACCCTCGCAAACTTTTCCGAAAAAGAGCTTGATGTCGCGCGGGAAAAATACACTGATTTTGATGCTCGTATTGCAAAATGCAAAACCGCAGCCGAACTCGGCGCTTCCGGATCAAGTCAAATTCTTGGAATCGTGAGATTTTTCGAAAGCCTTATCGGTGGCATCGCTATTTTCTTCATCGTTTATTCGGGCGTTTCAATTATTTCCTCGATGGGAAATGAAGAGCAGGTCACGAAACACAAAAAGATGATTTTTTGGAGTCTCGCCGGTCTCGCGGTGATCTTGCTCGCGGACAGCCTCGTGAATAAATTTTTCTTCGTAGTGGATTCGGATACTGGCGCAGCGACTGTGAATGCCGTGCAAGGTCTCGCCGATCTCGCGGGTGTTACGAATTTCATCGCCACATTCGTCGGCGTGTTTTCCGTGATTTCGATAATTGTCGCGGGGATGATTTGGGTCGCAAATTTCGGCAACACAGAAATTGCGGAAAAATCCAAAAAAGTGATTCTCGGCGCGGTAATCGGCGTGGCGCTCTCAATTTCCGCGTACGCGATCATAAATTCAATCACCGCTGGAAATCCAGAAGGAAAAGGCGACGGGATTAGCATCGAGGTAAGTATTTAGTTGGAAATGGGTGTGGGAAGTGCGTGGAAAGTGTCTAGAAGATGATTACGGGGAAATTGAATGTAAATTTCTAATTTTCAATTTTTAATTTCTAAACAATTTTCAATTCATTAATTTTTCAATTTTCAAATCGTTTGAAAAATTATGAAATTGAAAATTTTTAGATCCCACTGTTAATCACTAAATTACCCGACAATTCAATAACTAACTCGTCAAGCGCCTTCATTTGATTAGAAAGCGAAGAAATGCTAAAATGAGAAGATTCGAAAACCAAGTTCATGGAACATAGAGCACATAACATGGAGCAAATGCATCAAGAAAATAAGAATTTAGAGAGAGAAATTCTACAAACTACCAACTAAAAACTAATAACTATTTAACCCCAAAACAAAATGGCCAAAACAAAAAGGGCTCCGCGCGTTCTCTCGAAACGCGCTCACTTTTCTGTCCGCGCGATCCGCAATGCGAATCCGCGGCAGTTCCGCGCGCATCGCGCCGGTGGTGTAATCGCTCGAATCTTCTCTTTGTAGGGGGAGTGACAGGGAGCGTTGGGAGAAATTCCCCCTATACTCTCAACGCCCTCAACATTCCAAACACTCCTAATGCTCTTACAAAAGTGTCGAAAACAAAAACAATCTCGCGTAAGCCGCGGCGGTTGATAAAATTCACTGTCCGCCGGATTGCGAATAAAAATCCGCGAAACGCGCGAGTTTTTCACCAATTTAAACAAAAACTTTCGCGCGCTACCGCAGGATTGCTTGCGTTCGGATTACTCGTGAGCGGAGTGTTTTTGGGTGAGGGCGATTCGCTCAAAAGTGAAATTATCCAAAATGAAAATTCTGCGTGCGCGGCTACCGAGATTGCGGCAAATTTCGAAGATCTCACCTCGCGGCTGGCGAATCTCTCGCGCAGTTTCCCGCAACTCATCGAGAATCTCGATTTTTGCGCGGAAGCAGATTGTGCCGCCGAGAAAAAACTTCGTGAAACGGAAGATCAAATTTGGCAGCTCGAGGATGAGATTACCGAATTGAAAAAAGACGAAAAAATAGCTCGCGAGGAATTCGAAGCGGAACTAGCGAATCTCGAGGACGAAGCGCTTTTTTGTGAAAACGAGCAACGTTGCGAAGTGACGGAAGCGGATTTGCGGATTGCTCAAAGCTGTGAAAAAGAATTTCGAACGATCGCGCGGATGCTCGAAACTCAGGAAGATGTGGAAAAAGATTATTCGCTCGCGGACTCGAAAGGAAGGGAGTATCCCGCCGCGATTCTCGTGAAAAAATTAATAGAAGAAGTTTCCAAAAACCGTACCCGCGATGATGAAAATTCAGATGCTTACGAGCGGTGCGTGACCGTGAGCGATGAGAGCGTTTGTCAAAAATACGCAGAAAAAGCTGAAGCAGCGCAACAAAAAGAGACTGCCGCAATCGAAGAACTGGGCGGTTTGAAATCTGATCTCGAGATCGCAATCGAAGAATTGAATGCTGACATCGTCGCGCTTGAAATTGGTAAAAAAGATTCCGCAAATCTCGAGCCGGAGGAGGGGAAGGGATGGTGCGAGAATGAACTGGAAGAAAAGGGGGCGGATTTAAATAAAAAAATGAACGCCGCCGCAAATCTTAAAAAAGCTTACGACGCTGCTCTCGCGGAACTGAAAACAAAAAAGGCCACGCTGAAAGAAGTGGTGGCAGCGGAGCTTGCGGAGATCGAAATGCACGCCGCGGCGGAGCGCGAAGCGGAAGAAATGCGTATTACAGCAGAGCGCGAAGCGGAAGAACAACGCGCGAAAGCTGAAATTCTTTTCGGAATTTGGAGCTTGATTCGCAACACTTTTTAAAAAATGAAATTAAAAAAAATTCCATTTCGTCAAAATCGAAAGTTGCAATTCGTCGCGGTCGCGCTGGTGGCAGTGATGGCGACGCTGCTTTTTTTATTCGGTTGGAAGATGGAAGGCAAAAATCTCGCCGCCGAACTGTCGCGCGATTTCAGCGCGATCGAGGCAATCAAAACGGAAGTCGCTGCGGTGAAGTCCGCGCGCAACAATTATTTCCGCGCAATCGGAAAAGGAAATGGCGGGGCGTACGACCGTTATCAAGATGCGGCGGACTGCCCCGCGAATCTAGATTGGCGTTTAATTTCACTCAAAAATTTGCGGAATGATTTGCGGAGATTGCTTGGAGAAATCGGGCTGCGGGAGCAGGAGCAGAAAATTGAAATAGAAGAAGCTAAATTCCTAAACGATGTCGCCAAAATGGCGGAAGAAGTTTTTGATGTGGAAGGATTGAAAGCGCGAGAGGCGGCAGCGAGGACGGTGTTTGAAGAGGATACGATCAATCTTGTGAATTGCCTCGAGACTTTTGGAAATTGGGAAAACTGTAAGGAAGAAAGAGTAACTTTTTTGGAAACGAGAAAGTTTTATCTGCGAGAGATTGCTGAAATGCGAACGGAAGTCGATCTCGACAAAATCGAGGCGGAAAAAAGATTGGAAGAAATGCTGGAAGGATACAACCCTCAAACGAGCGGATTAATAAATAAAATCCAACCGAAGTTGCTGAAGGCTGACAGTAATGAGAGTTACACTAGTACAGATTATGCTGTTAATGATCCTGCGATGACTGACGCGCAGGCTACTAAAATTCTCAATGAAGAAGCAGCGAAAGCTGATGCAGTCACAGGCGGCGCACAGGATACGGCGGATTCAACGAGTGAATTAGCCGCAGGCGCAACAGCAGCAGGGAGTAGCGAAGAGAGCAGCACCACTATCAGCGGGTCAGGAACCACCGCCGGTCTTGCGGTTTTCAAAAAATATTACGAAGGCAATAAATACGGCAGCGCGATCGGGATGGTCACCGGTTGGACGAACTTCATGCTTCCATTCGTCGGTGCGATTGCGATCGCCGCGCTCGTTTACGCGGGATTCCTTTATCTCACTGCCGCCGGAAACGAAGAACAAACTGGCAAAGCAAAGAAGATTATTATTTGGGTAGTGATTGGAATTATCATAATCTTCTTCGCGTACGCAATCGTCAACACACTCCTCGAGGGCGATTCAAGCGGGAGTGGAGGAGGTACGAGCGTGGATGTGAGTATTGGCGGAATCGATTTTAGTTATGATGATTAGAAAAAGTCATTAAGTCAGTAAGTCGTTAAGTCAGTAAGTCAGTAAGTCAGTAAGTCGTTAAGTCAGTAAGTCAGTAAGTCAATAAGTCAATAAGTCAGTAAGTCAGTAAGTCAATATGAACCAAAAATTAAAAAATAAATCCCGAACACAGCAAATCATCACCGGAATCGTGATCGGTATTGCGATTATTGCCCTCGCGATTTTCGGACGAATTAGTGGAGAAAATCTCGCAGCAACTATAGATGTTGATCTTGGCAATGTTATCGACGGTCTCAATCTTGATCTTGAAGTCGATGGTTTCGGACTAAGCATCGGCGATACTGGCGATCAACCCGGCTGCGGCGGCAGCGATTGCCTCGCCGCGCCGGATGCGAGCGAATATAGCGGACTCGCGGGTGAATCTTCTCTCCGACAAGCGCTGATCACATGGACGAATTTTTTCCTCAACTTCCTTGCGCTTATCGCGATGATTGCGCTCATCTACGCCGGCT
>JAHISY010000112.1 GCA_018817365.1 Patescibacteria group bacterium
ATTCAGAAATCTTGGTTGCCTTGTATGACTTGCAGCCAGCTACATGATAAATTTTTTCACCGCTACTCGAAATGTTTCCTTTGATGTCGCATCCTGCAAAAACAGGTTGGCTAAGGATGATGAATAGCGCGAAAAATAAGGCTACTTTTTTCATAAAAGTGGGGTTACCTCACTGACTACCCACTCTCATCGTTTTTGCAAACAAATCCGTGGCAGGAGATAACCCCGCATTTGGATTTGTTGCAAAAAATTTTCTTGCAAAAATTGTGACGATAGTGAGTAGGTAGTGCACTTATTTTAACAAAATTTTTTTCATTATAAAAAAGAATGTATCGGTCCACCCATAATTGCACTCCTGCTGTTTTGAGAACCATGTTAGCAGAAACTCTAACGGGGTTTGTAAGTTTAGACCGTAGTGGGGCCTTTCCGTGTTGTACCAGATCAGCCAATTCATCAGCTTGCGATTAAATTTAGCGGGCTCTAGTAATTCATGAACATTGAAATCGACAAACTCTTCCTGAATAGTCCGGTTGAGCCTCTCACAGTGAGAATTCATCTTGGGTGTCTTGGGATAAGTGTGATAATGTCGAAGGTAGAGCTTTTCCAGAGCTTGCGAGAAGTGTTTTTTGAACTCTGAACCGTTGTCGGTCAGGACATTATCAATCGGAACAGGGAAAACGATTCGGCAAAGATCAAAGAACTCCTGAGCAGCTTTGGAAGCATGCGAAGTAGTCGACCAAGCAAAGGCAAAACGACTATGGATATCTTCAAAAGTGATGATGTATCTACGGCAGCCATTGATAAACCGCTCAATCGTATCCAAGGCTACCAAGTGCCCCGGATGTGTTGTTTGGAAGTTTTTCGGCTTACGCAAGATCTTTTTTCTACCACATTGCTTCACTTTGCCAGAGTGAAGTACTTTCTGCGGATAGATCCTCAAACCGCCCAGATCTTTGATTAGACGACCGATGGTAGAGACTGAGGGAAGCTGATTCAGCCTGCTTTTTTCAAGAATTTTCCGGATTTTAGCCTTGCCTAGGTTAGGATGATCTGAACGAATCTGCCTGATCGCCGCCTTTAGTTCTTCTGGCCATTGGCGGATTCTCCTCTTTCGGGGAGCTTTGCTTTTCTCGTTCAGGGCTTCCGGTTTGCCGTTTCCTTTTCGGAGTTGGCTCTTCCAAAGAAAAAGTGTGCGCCGACTGACTTTGGCATAATCGAGAGCGGCATTCCATCCGTGCTTTTCCCAAAAGATGAGTGCGCTGTATTTGCGCTGTGCTTTAGGTGTAATCATATGACTCCACCTTACAGCGTTCTTGTAGAGGGCAGGGAATCCTCTTAGCCCAACAAATTTACCGTGGATGCGTGGTCTAAAATCCATAGGGTTAATTAACCTATGGAGTGCAATATGTATCTGAACCTATGCAAAGAACGCAAATCAGTTTTTCAAATAAAAAATTTCCCACGTGAACTTCGATTTGAATTCAAACAGTTTTTGAAATAAAATAAATTCGTAATTTACGAATTTCTTAATTTCAGAAATTATGGAAACTACAATTATCAAACAATTCGGCAGCGGACAAATCACCATCCCGAAAAAATGGAGGCGTGATGCCAAAACTACTTTTTACCATGCGAGAAAAAGAGGCGAGTCAATCATCCTCTCCCCTCTCGATGAAAAAGACGACTATGGTGTGGAATACTATGAAAACAAAGAAGGCTTTGGTCTGAGATTTCCAAAAGGAATCCCAACCGGGGAATTTATAAAAAAATGGAAAAGGGCTGAAGCCATTTTAAGTAAAAACAATGGAAAAATGGCTTAAAGCCGCTTCTCACCTGCCATCCAATTTGCGTAAAAGAGTAGCCAAGACCGCCACTCTTATTTTGCTCAATCAGCTTGAAAGTTTAGACGTGAGAAAACTGCGAGGTGTCGAAAATACTTTTCGCGCGCGAGTTGGAAAAATTCGCATTATTTTTGCGAGCAACGCAAACAAGAATATTATTCTTGACGTCGGTTTTCGCGATGACAAAAATTTCAAAAAATTACGTTAAAATTCTCGCGTGAAAAAAATTAAAAAATACGCGCTCGCCGGAGTGAATATCGCGGAAGGCGATGCGGCTTCGAAATTGGCAGGGAAATTTGCGGCGGCGACTTTCGCGGGACGGCGCGGGCGCATCGGCAAACCGGTGAAACTTGCGAACGGCTTCGCGGGAGTTTTGGATTTTGGGAACCCCCGATCGAAATCGGGAGCGGGATTTTATCTCGTGATGGGTGACGATGGAGTCGGAACAAAAATGGAGGTGGCGGAACGGATGCGCCGGTTTGACACTCTCGGCAGCGATTTGCTGGCGATGGTAGCCGACGACGCGATCTGCCTCGGCGCAGAAGTCGTGGCGATGACGAACACGCTCGACACGCCGAAAGTTTCCAAAAAGATTGTCGGCGAACTTTTGAAAGGGCTGGCAAAATCGTGCGAAAAAGAAAAAATCGCGATTGCAGGCGGCGAGATTGCAGAAGTGGGGAAAGCGGTGAACGGGATGGTCTGGAACGCGACGGCAATCGGGGTAGTGGAAAAAAAGAAAATAATCTTAGGAAATAAAATCCGCGCAGGCGACACGGTGATCGCACTGAAAGAAGACGGTTTGCGGTCGAATGGGTTTTCGCTCGCGCGGAAAATTTTGCATGATAAATTCGGAGCGAATTACCACCGCCATTTTTTTGGCGCGAAAAGATGGGGGGAATGGCTGCTCACGCCGAGCCGGATTTATCACGGCGGAATTTTGGAACTCATCGGCAGATTCAGCGAGCAGCGAAAAGTCGAAGTCCGCGGAATTGCCCACATCACCGGCGGCGGGATCGGGGGAAACCTGCCGCGCATCCTGCCGAAAAATTTGGGAGCGCGACTCACGAATTTATGGAAGCCGCCAGCTTTCGTCCGCGAGCTGATTCGAATCGGGAAAATTCCAGCCGAAGAGGCGCGCGAGGTTTGGAATCTCGGTAACGGCATGCTTTTGATCATCGCTTCGAAAGATATCGACCGCACGCTTAAAATTTTGCGGAAACGAAAAATCCCCGCGCGGATTGCAGGCGAGATCACGCGCAGCGGTAGGATTGAGATTGAATAAAAAATTGGTTCGCGGTAAAATTTATTCCCTCCTTCAAAATTATTTTTATGAAAATTTGGGAAACAAAATCCTCGCAAAAATTGCATCCCTTCATCGAAAAATTCACGGTGGGACCGGATTTGATTTTGGATAAATATTTGCTCCCCTTCGATTGCGTAGCCTCGACCGCCCACGCATTCATGCTCACGAAGAAAAAATATCTCAAAAAAACGGAATTCAAAAAAGTACAGAAAGTTTTGCGGGAAATTTATGTGAAAGCAGTCGCCCGGAAATTCGAACTAAAAAATGTGGAAGATTCGCATTCCGCGATCGAGGGATTGCTCACGAAAAGATTGGGAGAGCTCGGCGGAAAGATTCATCTCGGCAGATCACGGAACGATCAATCTGCCACCGCGATTCATCTTTTCGCGAAAAATGAGCTCCTGCAAGTTCGAAAGGAGTTGCTCGCGCTTGCGAAAGTTTTGCAGTCGCTCGCGGAAAAATATGCGCAGCTGCCGATGCCGGGCTACACGCACACGCGACCGGCGATGGTCGGCACGCTCGGTCATTATTTCGGCGCGTTTGCAGAAACTCTCTCAATCGATTATCTCGGCGTGGAATCA
>JAHISY010000113.1 GCA_018817365.1 Patescibacteria group bacterium
AGCTTTTTCTCAAGGCGCGAGCATCGATGGCACTCCCCTCATTCTCGACATCAACACGCCGGAAGTAATCATCGGACTGCTCATCGGCGGAATTTTGCCATTTATTTTCTCCTCACTCACAATGCGAGCGGTGGGCAACGCGGCTTTTGAAATGGTGAATGAAGTGCGGCGACAGTTCCGCGAAATTCCCGGCATCATGGAGGGCACGACTCCGCCGGATGCGGCACGCTGCGTGAAGATTTCGACTGACGGATCGTTGAAGCAAATGATTCTGCCTGGATTGATCGCAATCATTACTCCGATCGTAATCGGTCTTTGGAGCGTGCAAGTGCTCGGCGGTTTACTAGCAGGAGCCTTGGTCGTCGGCGTGATGTTGGCAATCTTCATGGCGAATGCTGGCGGTGCGTGGGATAACGCGAAGAAGTACATCGAAAATGGCAACTATGGCGGCAAGGGTTCCGATGCGCACAAAGCGGCGGTGGTCGGCGACACGGTCGGCGATCCATTTAAAGATACTTCCGGACCGGCACTGAATATTTTGATCAAACTAATGACGGTGGTGTCGCTAGTATTCTTGCCGTGGTTTTTGGGATAAAAAGATTTTCAAAACACTGCAAAGCGAAGCCGCAATTTATGGTCACCTATCTCTGCCATGATTGCGGTTTTGATTTTGCGGTGATGGAAACAACAACCCCTGAACTCAACTTCCCACAAACTCAATTTTGACATCTCCTCGATTTTTCAAAAGTTTTTCCACTTCTCTGCGCAACGCAAATTTAATCATCCGCTTCCAGCCCGACGGATCTGTCAAATCAAACCCTTCAAATACATTCATATTTTTTTCTGTGTCCGCGGTTAAATTTTTTACGACTGCGTCCGCCTCTCCCGCGACTGAGATTAATTCATCGAGCTCAGCCTGAATCTCTGCTTCTTCGCCCTTCAATTCTTTCAGCCTCGCGACTAATTTTTTTGCAATCGCAGATGAATTTTCAAGTTCCATCTCTGCCGTGTCCAGTTCATCCTTGCTAATTGCCGCCTCTGCTTTCTCCCTCGCGAGTCTGATTTTCTTTTTTTCAATGGCGAGTAATTCTTCATGCTCCATCCGCACCTCTCTCGCCACATCCAGTTTCTTTTTTGCGATGGTAATTAATTTTTCAAATTTTGATTTCGTCTTCCTTGCCACAGTCAGCTCCTTTTCTGCAGATGTAGTCAGTTCTTTCACGGTCGCGGTCAACTCTCCGATTTTTGCCCGCGCCTCGTCCGCAACCTCAAACACTCCGGCAAGCAATTTTTTTATTTCCTCGAGCGCGCGAAATGATGACGCAGTAATCTCGAATCCGTATTCCGGAAAGCTGCCGATTATTTTTTCTCCCATTTTTTAGGGGTTAATTTGCTTTCGCCAAAAACTCCTGCGGTTCCCCTGCCTCATTCGCGGAAAACAAATGTCGCCCGAAAGCTGCCATCGGAATCTTGCGCCAACCCGATTGCCACGCGTGTTTTGTTTGAATCAGCGAATACCTCCTCGCTCAAACCATCCACGATTCGCGAGAGCTGCCCTGCCGAAGCGATGAAGCTCGCGAAGCTGCCTGAATAGCCTGTCGCGCGAATGGAGTTTTCGAGACTTTCATTTTCGTAAACGAAATCGAGGAAATCCTCCGCTGCCATCTTCTCGCTCCAGTCTTGCGCCACCGAATCAAGCGCGGAATCGAGAACAAGCTCGGCAGTATTTTCTTCGCGGCGGCGGGAGTTTATTAATCCGCGGAGCTCCGATTTAAATTCAGCCAGATTTTCTGCCACTAGCGGGTCGGTAGAAAATTCTTGCACGAAAAACAACTGCCCGTCAGCGCCTTCGGCAATGCCGAGCCCCACGCTCGTCCACTCCGGCGCGAGAATATTCGCGCGGTGAGCGGCGGAACGAAGGAGACCGGCATGCGCGTATTCAGTTTTGGAATCACGCGCGAGATTCTCGCCGACAGGAAGCGGCAGACTGGCTAATTTTCGCCGCGCATCGGGATCATTCCCGGATAAATCGGTATGGCTGAAGAAATTTTCAGCCGCCATCTGCTCTGCATAATTTTGCGCGAATTCGGAAATCTCCTCGTCAAGCTGTACCGCCGAGAGCCGCTGGCTCGCGCGGAATTCGTTCACAAGCCGCAGCCAAATCGCCTTTTCGCGATTCGCGGAAAATTTTTGCTGCGGATTCGGCGCCTCGCGGAGATCGGCGAAATCGGGAATCAGCGGAAATTCATTCGGCAGATAAAGTGGATGGTTGAGCGCGGCAATTCCATTCGTGGCATTGATTTCGAGAATATAAGTTCCCACTTCCGGCAGTTGCAAGTTCAGCGTAAATGCTGCGCCCGCCGAAATTTTTTCTGCGCCTTCCGCCTGTCCTGCCTGCCCTGAGCTTGTCGAACGGGAGCTTGTCGAAGGGAAAATCAAAACTTCTTCGACCGCCCCCGCGGGAGTGATGAGATAAGCCGTTGATTCGAGATCGGTTCCGGCCACTCCGGAAAGCGAAATTCTCGGACTACGGTAAGTCGGCAGCGAAGGCAGCGTGAGTTGCTCCTTTTCGAAGACGGAAAAGTGATGCTGCGAGAGATTGAGGGAAAAAGCTGGACTGGCGACCCACTGTGTGCGTGGCTCATGACTGAAACCGTGCTCCGATGTCGCGCCGAAAATTTGGAGCGTCGCCTCACCTGTCTCGAAATTTTCGAAGTCGGCGGGATCGAGCGCGAGCGAATTTTGATTCACGGAAATCAGCCGCTCAAATCTTTCTTCGTTCTGCCGAATCACCACTCGCGCGAGGTTGCTCTCGCCGCCATCCCACGAAATCGTCGGCTCGTTGTCAAGAAGTTCCACGCGCAAATTTTCCGGCGAAACTCCGCTTGTCTTGATCGTCGCCGGCACGCACTCCCGCGGCAAGACTTCAATGCTCGCAGCAGAATTGCGATCGGTAGTGGAGGGAATTATGGAAAAATCGTAGTGACCGGGAGCGCTAAATTCAGCAGCGAGGAAGAAATTATTTTCTTCAACGTCCACGGAAAATTGCGTGTGCCCGCCGCTCTCGCGATTTTGGAAAACCGCCGTCACGCTTTCCGCATTCTCGGCAGTCAAGCCGGTCAGCCCAAAAATTTCATTCTCATAAAAAACATTCGGCAGCTCGTCCGCGAGACTGATCCCGTGAAAATAGCCCGTCGGGAACGTTCTCGTGTTTTCAAGCAGCCGCGGACAGACTATTTCGATTCGCGCGAGAAAACGATAAACGATTTCGACAAGCTGCCCGCGCGTGAGCGAAGCGGCGGGAAAAATTTGATCTTCCGAATCCGACTCGACAATCTCGAAAGTCTCCGCGTAAAAAAGAAATGCGTTGTACCATGCGGACTCCTCGGAGTCCGCAAAAAGTTTGATTTCAGTTTCGTAATTTTCGAGCGGAATTTCGTTTGCCGTAAAAAGCATTTTCAGCGCCTCGACTAAATTCACGGTTTGCTCCGGTCGAAAAAATCCATCGGGATAGCCGCCCGCAATTTCACGCGCGCGGGCAGAAGCGATGAAGGGCGCGAACCACGCCTCATCCGGCACATCGGGGAACTCGTTTTGCGGAGTCGTTTGCGTCGCGATCCCGCTCGCGAGCAAAAGAATTTTGAGCGCCTCCGCGCGATTCACGAAACTTTCCGGCTGGAAACTCCCGTCGGGGTAGCCCGAAATCACTCCCTCCGTCGTGAGAAAATCAATCGCGGCAGCATTCGAATGATTGGCAGGCACGTCGGGAAACACGGCTGCCTGCGCCGTGCCGTAAAAAACCGCGCAAACAAGTGCGCCAAAAATTATTTTTCGGCAAGCATGGGGGGCTTTCACTTCTAAATTCTCTCAAATTCCAAAGAAGTGGTAAACTTTTTCGGCTTAATTTTTAACCTCCTCTGCAATGCTAAAACCTCTCTCGCTCGGTTTGGCTTTCGGGGTTTTGTGGGGCGTTACGCTCGCGCTTTGCGTCGCGCTTACCAAACTCACCGGTTATCCCGGAGTTGATTTTTACACTCCGCTCGCGGCAATTTATTTTGGTCTTGAGGTTTCGTGGCTCGGCGTGCTGCTCGCGGCAATTTACGGTTTCGCGGACGGCTTCGTCGGAGGGGCAATTTTGGGCTGGCTGTATAATCTTTTCGCGAAAGAATAACTATTTCCGTGAAAAAATCCACGGCGGCAAAAGCAACGCGAGCAAAAAAAGCCAGCCGTTGCCGAAATAAATCGCGGCAATCGTGAGCATGACGAAACTCGCCGCCGCAAGCAGGCAATTGCGTTTCAGTTTCGCGAACACGGGAATCGCGAAAAAATCGAAATCGAGACGTGTTTGCTCGGAACGATTGAAAGATTTTTTTTCAGGGATTTTCCCCACCACCTCGCCTTCGAGAATTTTTTCTTCGGAATTTTCGAAGTCGTTTTTCACTTTTGGGCAAGCGCGATTAAGTTGCGACCGCAAAGAAAATTCGTTTTTTTTGAATGCTTCGCGTAAAAAATTTTAATATTTTTGAACCCCGCCTGCCGCAATAATCTTTTCATTTCGCTTTTTGTGAACGAATGAATGAATCGTTTCCCCTTCCCTGCGAATTTAATTTCACAATCGCGCGAGAAATTTTTAAAAAGATGTTTCCAAAATTTTGGCTGAAAAAAATTCCACGAGGTGATGAAAATTTTTCCGCCTTCTTGCAAGCTTACGTGGAAATTTTTCAACACTCGCAATCTTTCCTCTTCGTTTCGAAAGTGATGTAAAACCGCAATGCAAAAAACCGCATCAAAACTACCACCCATTAACCCCTGAGCCCTGCCTGCCTGCAGGCGATGTGCCCCGGGGATTAACTCGCGCAAGTCGTGAAGTTCGAATTTTTCGTTCGGGAAATTTTTTTTCGCAATCTTTAATAACTCTTTCGCATTATCCACCCCGAGATAATCCCCCCTGAATCCGCTCTCCCGCAGCCATTGAGCAAGCCGACCGTTGCCGCAGCCCGCATCGAGAATTTTTTTGGAACTTAAAAGTCCGCGCGCGAACTCAAACTCACCCCAAATGTTTCGACGTGCGCAATCCCATTCTTCCGCGATCGAATCGTAATTAAAAGCAACTCGCTCCCGCATAAATTTATGTTAAACTAAAAATGTGCAAAGAATAACTATTCCCAGAGCGGAGTATCAAAAAATTCTCAAGCAAGCACAAGCTTATCAAAAACTTGCAAGCAGTTTTTTTTCGACCAATCTTAAAAACCCAATTGATGATGTGGTGGAAGATTTTGAGAAAACTGGAATTTATTCAAAAGGTTTTTTAGATGACCTGCGAAGTGGTTTAGGAAAATCATCTTATTCCAAGCCTAAAAAATGAAAATGCTTTTACTTCGCGATGATTTAAAAAAATACATCCAAAAACACAACTTAGCCAAAAAATGGGAAAAGGCTAAAACTACCTTTGAAAAAGATATTCGCTACCCTTCTCTTCACACTGAATTGCTTAAACCATATTGGAGAGGAATTTACTCTTTTCGGCTTGATAAAAAGTATCGCGCTTTATTTTTTATCAAAAACGAAAAAGCTGAAGTTTTCCAAATTACTAATCATTACAAAAAATAAATTGCGGTGGGTTTTCACCAAAACTTTGCAAATGAATGCGCATGAAATCATCCTCGAAGCGATTCGGAAAAAATGCGCGGACGAAAAAAGTTTGCGCGCAGTGAAGGCGCAAGCCGCCGGCAACTCGGGAAAATTAGCGGCAAATTCAGAACTCGTGCAAGAATATTTGAGCCTGCTGAAATCGAAAAAAATCCGACGGAATCCCACCCTCGAAAAGATTTTGAAAAAATCGCGAATTCGCACTCTCTCGGGTGTCTCGCCGATTGCGGTGCTCACGAAACCGTTCGGCTGTCCGGGAAAATGCATTTTTTGTCCGACGGAGGCGCGCATGCCAAAAAGTTATCTCTCGAATGAGCCAGCGGTGATGCGGGCGGTGCGGGCGGAATTTGATCCGTTCCGACAGGTGAAAGATCGGCTGCGCGCGCTCGAAAACTGCGGACACGAAGTTTCGAAGATTGAGCTAATCGTGATGGGCGGCACTTTTTCCGCGCACCCGCGCAATTATCAAAACTGGTTCATCCGCCGATGTTTCGCGGCGTTGAATTCGCGGGAGGCGAAATCAAATTCACTCGAAGATTTGAAAAGGGCGAATGAGAAGTCGCAGCACCGCGTGATTGGATTGACGCTCGAAACGCGACCCGACTTCATTTCGAAGAAAGAGGTGAAAAGGTTTTTGCGGCTCGGCTGCACGCGCGTGGAAATCGGAGTGCAATCGCTCTCCGACGAGATTTTGAAAAAGGTGAAGCGCGGACACGGCGTCGCGGAATCGATTCGCGCAATCGGATTGCTCAAAGATGCGGGGCTGAAAGTCGGGATTCATTTGATGCCGAATCTCCCGCTCGCAACTCCGCAATCGGATTTCGAGATGTTTCGGGAAGTTTTTGAAAATGAAAACTTCAAGCCCGATCAACTCAAAATTTATCCCACCGTTCTCATCGAAAATACGGGGTTGAAAAAATTTTGGCAGAGCGGAGAGTGGCAGCCATACTCGGATGAAACACTCGCAGATCTTCTCGCGAAAATTAAATCGATCGTTCCTCCGTGGGTTCGGCTGACTAGGATAGTCCGCGACATTCCGGCTGAGTCGATTTTGGCGGGAAGTCGGCTGACCAATTTGCGGCAAATTTTGCAGCAGCGAGGAGTGTTGTGTAAATGCATTCGCTGCCGGGAAATCCGCGCGGAAAATTTTGAGGCGCGGCAAGCGAAACTTTTTCGCGGAGAATATCGAGCGAGCGGCGGACAAGAAATTTTTTTGAGCTTTGAGGCGCACGGGAAATTGATTTCGCTGCTACGCTTAAGATTTCCGAAAGGAAAAGATTTTGCCTTTGTCCGCGAGCTGCACACTTTTGGAGCAGAGGTGGGAATTGCGAAAAAAGCGGGTAACTCCCAGCACCGCGGATTCGGAAAAAAACTTGTCCGCGAGGCAGAAACAATTGCAAAGAAAAATGGATTTAAAAAACTTAAAATTATCGCGGGTGTGGGAGTGCGAGAATATTATCGGCAGCTCGGCTACACTCTCGACCGTGAGAAAATTTATATGGAGAAGAAACTCTAAAAATGTTAGAATGCAGCGGCAATGGCTACCACTTTCCCCATCGCGAATCTGACTGCTGCTTGTTTCAAAGATGGAAATCTTTGGGTTGGTTTCGTGGAGGAGATTGGAGGAATTAACTCGCAAGGTCACACTCTCGCGGAATTAAAAAAAAATCTTGTTGAAGCTACCAAGCTTGTTGTTGAAACTAATCGCGAGATCTCCCGCAAAAACATTGGGGGGCGAAAAATTATCAAAAAGAGTTTGAGCTTTGCGAGTTTATGAAACGTCGAGATCTGGTTTGCCATCTCGCAAAGAATGGTTGCATTTTCTTCCGGGAGGGCGGCAATCACGCCATTTTTGTAAATCCAAATCAAAGTTTAACTTCATCTGTCCCTCGCCACCGGGAAATCAATGATTTTTGGCGCAAAAAATTTGCAGAGACTTGGGAATAAATTCTTCTTTTTGAAACTCTTCGAATCTCAAATCGCGAAACTGAAAATATCGAACCGCGAATACCGAAAATTTGCCGAGAAAGTTTTGGGGTTGCTGCTCGAACAAGATTCGGGAAACGGAGACTCGACGACCGCGCTGCTCGCGAATCCGCGGAAAATCGTGGAAGCGAGAATTGTGGCGAAAAGCGGAGGAATTTTGGCGGGAGGCGAGGAGGTTGAATTTTTTGCGACAAAAAAGGGAGTGGAAATTCTCGCGAGAAAAAAGGACGGGGCGGAAGTTCGGAGGGGCGAGGAAGCGCTGCGGCTGAAAGGCGAAGCGGGGAGAATTCTCCTGCTCGAGAGGACAGTTTTGAATTTATTGCAGCGGATGAGCGGGATTGCGACCGTTTCAAATTCGCTCGCGCGGAAAATTGGTCGCCGAAAATTCGCGGCAACGCGGAAAACTCCGCTCGGTCTGCTCGACAAAAAAGCGGTAGTCGTGGGGGGAGGGCTGCCGCATCGGCTGAATTTGAACGATCAAATTCTCGTGAAAGAGAATCACCTCGCGGTGGATCCGGACTGCTGGCGAAAAATTTTATCCGCGAGAAAACGGGGATCCAAGTTTTTCGAAATTGAAGCAGATAGTGAGAAGCTCGCGTTCGAAGTTGCAGAATTTTTCCGCGGAAGGAAAGGTCTGATTTTGTTGCTCGATAATTTCGCACCGGCAAAATTAAAATCACTCGTCCCGAAAATTCGGAAAATCAACCCAAAAATAATTCTCGAAGGCAGTGGCGGAATCACCGCGAAGAATGCGAAGGCATTTTTGAAAAGCGGGGTGGATTTTGTTTCGATCGGAGAACTCACCCATTCGGCGAGGGTGTTGGATTTTAGTTTGGAAGTATTTAGCTAAAAACACTACAGCTATCGATTACTTTTTTTGTTCGAATCGTTTTTGCGCTTTTTCTTTCGTCTCGCCCTACCACCTCCCCTGCGGACGAAACACGGTAGCAGCCTTCCTCTTCACAAACGTCTTAACCCCCCGCATCTTTTCTCCTTCATCGAGCCATATTTCGATTTTTCGGACACTATTTCGAAGCATCCGAATTGCTTCTTGCTGCTCGAAGCTCCCTCCCTCCTCTGGCTGTAATAACTGTAACTCTTCAAGAATACTTATAATCTGTTCCCTTGTGCTTCCTGCACTCAGTGCTTCTGTTTCGACTTTATTATTAATATCTCTCAGCTTTCGCGCGATTTTATTCAGCCGATCACTAATCTTTGACGAATTAATATTTTTCATAGTTAACTAATTTAAAATTATTTTTTGCAGCTATTCATTTGTTTTGTCTTGTTCGCGCCTCCTCTTGTTTTTATTTTCGTCTCAGTCGGAGAACTCACCCACTCGGCGAGAGCGGTGGATTTTAGCTTGAAGATTGAAAATTAGCGACGACACTGTTTTTGATGACGACCAATCCGACAGCCATTTGGTTTCCGCTGCGGAATTTTTGGTTGCCCCGTTTTTTTAACTTTTTGCGATTTCTCTTTTTTTTGTCGTTTTTTCGGTTTTTCCGCCAGCGGAAAAAATTCTGGATTCGTGCCCGTTTCTTTTTTCGGCAATTTCACCTCTTCGCGAACCGGCTCGCAATCGGAAACCTCCGGCAAAGCGAACATTTCGTCGATTTTTCTCCGCAAATTATCTCTCTCTTCAAGGGTTATCTTTTCGGAAAATAAGTTTTCTAATTTTTTGAACGAAACCGAAGCATCATCTCTCATCAACTTTTTCAGCAAGAGAAAGTGCGCGAACGCGACGGTGAGATTTTTCCCCGCAAGATATTCGAGACTTTCGATCGACGAGGCGACAACTTTTTTATCCATTTTTTTGAAAAAATTAGTTTTTTATTCTATCTGCTAAAATCCTTTTTGTCAACTCGTCTCTTTTGCAAAATCCTGACTTTCTCATCATCGGCAGCGGCATCGCCGGACTCACGTCCGCACTTTTTTGCGCGAAGAAAGGAAGCGTGGCGATTGCCACGAAAGCGAATTTGCTTGAATCCTCTTCGCGCTACGCGCAAGCCGGCATCGCGGCGGTGAGGAACTTTCGGTGGGATAGTTTCGAAGAACATTTCACTGACACTCTCACTGCTGGTTGCCAGATAAATAATAAAAAAGCCGTGCGGTTCCTCGTAGAAAATGCGCCCGCAGCAGTGGACTGGCTCGAGCAAGAGGTGGGAGTGAAGTTCTGCAAAGAGCCTACCCGCGAGGCCGCCCACTCCCG